>CAIRMR010000152.1 GCA_903879715.1 uncultured Bacteroidales bacterium | reverse complement strand
ATTTGCCCTATCAAAATTAAAACGCATGGCAGAAAAGCAAAAAGTCTTTTTAAATATGGACTGACATTCCTTGCTAATGTATTGTTCGGTAATGATTTAAGTAAATTTAAAGAGTGTTGTGGATTTTTGTCATGTACTTAGCTATTTGGGTTAAAAAAAACTTTTACCTTTTCCTCCGAGCAATCCACCCAGCAATCCACGTACCAATGCACGGCCAACCTGGCTGCCAATTTGTGATGTAACTGAGCGACCGACTGATTTTGAAAGGCTTCCAAAAATGCTTGAATCAGCAGTTCTTTCTCTTTCTTTCTCCTCCCGAGCTTCCATTTTTATACGTTCGGTTTCTTGTTTTTCCACGGCTATACGGTCTTTTTCATTTTGGATTTCTTGTACCTGTTTGCTGATACGCTCTTGAAGTATTTCAAAAGCTGATTCCCGATCAATTTCTTTTTCGTAAACACCGGCAATAATTGAGCGCCGCATTATGGAAGTACGTTCATCAGGCGTTATTGGACCGATTTGTGCCTGCGGCGGAAGAATTTTTGCTCTTTCAACCATTCCTGGAATTCCTTTTTCATCGAGGAATGAAACCAGGGCTTCACCAACTCCCAGTTCAGTTATCAATTGTTCAACATTCAACGAAGGATTTGGTCGGAATGTTTCGGCAGCTGTTTTCACGGCTTTCTGATCGCGGGGTGTAAAGGCACGCAAAGCGTGTTGAATTTTATTTCCCAGCTGACCTAAAATAGTATCCGGAATATCAATCGGATTCTGAGTGATAAAATAAATACCAATACCTTTTGACCGGATCAGGCGTACAACCTGCTCTATTTTTTCAATTACAACCCTGGGAGCATCATTGAAAAGCAGATGCGCTTCGTCAAAAAAGAAAACCAGCTTTGGCTTGTCCATGTCACCTACTTCGGGCAGGCGCTCAAAAAGTTCGGACATCAGGTACAGTAACAAGGTTGAATAAGTGCGGGGAGCCATCATCAGCTTATCTGCAGCCAGTATATTTATCATTCCCATACCATCGGAATCGGTTTGCATGAAATCAAAAATATCGATTGCCGGTTCACTGAAAAACTTGTCCGCGTTTTGTTCCTCAAGAGCAATAAGTTCTCGCTGAATAGCACCAATGCTGGCGGCTGAAATATTGCCGTAAGCAGTAGTGAATTGTTCGCGGTTGTTACCAACATATTCACACATTTTTTGCAAATCCTTCAGATCGAGCAAAAGTAACTTATTGTCATCAGCAATCCTGAAAACCAGGGTTAACACACTTTCCTGGATGTCGTTCAGGTTCATAAGGCGCCCCAAAAGAAGTGGACCCATTTCCGAAATTGTGGTACGCAACGGATGTCCCTGATCACCAAAAAGATCCCAGAAGGTTACGGGGAATGACTTGTGTGAATATCCTTCTATTTTTAATTCCGAAATTCGGTCTACAATGCGTTGATTATCAGCCACTGTTTTACTGACACCCGAAAGGTCGCCTTTTATATCCGACATAAAAACAGGAACGCCAATAGAACTGAATGCTTCCGCCATTACCTGCAGCGAAACTGTTTTGCCTGTTCCGGTTGCGCCGGCTATTAAACCATGGCGATTAGCCATACGGGGATTTAAAAATAGTTCAATTCCTGATTTGGCTATGAGTAATTTATCTTCTGAAGTGATCATATCAAGATTATTTATATTATTAGAACTGAGCTTGTACAAATATATTGAAACTTTTGAACGGAACATAAATAAATGAAAAATCATGCTAACCAGAAGGAAAGCATGATTTCATATTAAAATTAAATTTAGTAATCTAACAGTTCCTTTGCTGCAGTGTAAATCCGTTCCTGGTCAGGTAAAATAGCTTTTTCCAGTATCCGGTTAAATCCTACAGGTGTAAAGGTTGAGCCAACCCGGCGAACGGGCGCATCCAGGAACTCAAATCCTTCATTGGAAATCATGGCTGCAATTTCGCCGCCAAAGCCGCCAAATACTTTATCTTCATGAACCACTAAAACTCTGCCTGTCTTTTTTACACTTTCCAGAATTGCGTCTTTATCGAGAGGAATTAATGACCGGATATCAATTACTTCGATGCTTTTCCCTGTTTCTTCAGCAAAACGGTTAGCTACGGCTATACTCATGTGAGTTGTATTTCCATAAGTAATTATGCTCATGTCCTTGCCTTCGCGCCTGGTACGGGCTTTCCCAAACGGAACTTCAAATTCATCAGGAACAATGGCTTCGGCAACAGGATCATTATATAATGCTTTTGGCTCCAGGAACAGGGTGGGACCCCGTGATCGCATAGAGGTACGCAGAAGCCCTGCAGCATCATCAGCAAAAGACGGGTAAACTATACGCACACCGGGAATGGCTGCTAGTGACCCTTCAATATTTTGCGAATGATAAAGACCTCCTCCTATATATCCACCTGATGCAAGCCGTATAGTTATATTTGGAGAAAACTGTCCGTTACTGCGCCAATAGTCGTGCGAAAGTTCGATGTACTGTTCCATAGCTGGCCAGAAGTAATCTGCAAATTCAGCGCCTTCAACCACAATCCGGATCTTATCCGAATAACGGCTCATCCCGTTTGCTGTTCCAAGAATAAAGTCTTCGGCAATCGGCCCATTAAAAACACGTTCGATACCAAATTTCTGCTGCATGCCCTTTGTAACATTAAAAATGCCGCCTTTTTCCTTGTTTGCAACATCCTGGCCCCAAAGAAATGTATCCGGATTCAGCCTGAACTCTTCTTTCAGTGTCTCGTTCAGTGCCTGTATGAGTTTTAGAGAACGTCCTACCTTTGTATCATATGTCCCATCCATAAACTTAGTTGGAATATAAGGATCGGGTGAAACAAAGTTGAATATAGAAGCCGGATCAGGATCAGGGGCAACAAGGGCTTTGCGGTGCGCAGCCATCATTTCTTTTTGAGCCTGATCATCAATAACAGCCAATTCCTCTTCTGTGAATATTTTCGAATGCAGCAATATAATCCTGAACCTGTCGAGCGGATCGCTGGCTTTGGCACAGTGCCGCTCATTTTCGTCGCGGTAAAGTTCGTGCTTGTCGGAATTTGAATGCGAATGGATGCGTACACAGCTGGCATGAACAATTACTGGTTCCTGCTTTTCAATGACATGACGTTTTGCCATTTCCATCGCGTTCATCGATGAAAATATGCTCTTGCCGTCACAATAGATTATTCTAAGGTTTTTGAAACCCTTGAAGTTATCAGCTGCAAATGCGTTTGCTGACTGATCACGTTGCGGAACTGAAATCCCATAACGGTTATCCTGGAAAACAAAAATTACAGGTAATTTTTCATTACTAGCGCCGTTAATAGCTTCATATACATAACCTTCGGAGGTTGATGATTCGCCCTGTGAACTGATGGCAACACCTTTTCCACCGTACCTTTTTATGCCACGGGCAACGCCAACAGCATGTAATGTATGATTACCGGTCGCGGATGAAACATTATGGATATTCCATTCAGGTTTTGCAAAGTGATTGGACATATGACGTCCGCCACCTGCCACATCCGATGCTTTGGAAATACCATTCAGAATAATTTCTTCAGCTGTAAGTCCTGCGGAAAGAGCAGTTTGCATATCGCGGTAATACGGAAACAAATGATCAGTTGTGCGATCAAATATTTGTCCTATAGCAAGTTGTATTCCATCATGACCCGCATAAGGTGCATGGTACGACCAGCCTAACGCTTGCTTTAAATAATTTGGAGCCCGTTCATCGAGTTTGCGGCCCAACACTAACAGATAGTACCATTTTTGCAATGTCTCTTTATCAACGGTATCCAGTTTGTATTCTTTACGCTTTTCCATTCCTTTTCCTTAGTATTCAATAAAGTTAAACAAAAATAACGACTTAAATCCAATTTTGTTCGTAGCAGGCAAATAATTTGCAAATTAAAATGACTCGGAATTTCCTTAATCTCTAATGATAGTATACATTCCATCATCCCGCAACCTGATGATGGTCGAGGGCTTGGAACGTGTAAAATAATCTTGTTTATACGTAACTGTATAATCTACGGAATTTTTTATCTCATCAACTATCTGGCTGAAAACTACGGGCGCATCAACACCTGAAATATTTGCAGAACTAGAAACAATAGGTTTGCCAAATCTCCGGATCAGTTCAATACAAAAAGCATCTTTCACAATGCGTATCGCTATGGTTCCATCCGATGCGATTACATTCGAAGCAAGCTTTCGTGCGTTGGAGTAGATAATTGTAACAGGATTATCAATGCTGGCAAGCAAATCGGCGGTTATGTCAGGTACTTTCTCAATATAGGTGGAAAGTTTATCAATATCATCGATTAAGATAATCAGGCTTTTCGCTTCAGCACGGCTTTTAATGCGATAGATTTTTTCTACAGCCATTGAGTTTGTAGCATCACATCCAATGCCCCAGATGGTATCAGTAGGATAGAGCAGAGTGCCTCCCTCTTCGAGTACTTTAAGTGACTTTTCTATATCCTTTTCGAAATCCATACTCTTTAAACAATTATGCGGGCTTAAGGTTAGCTGTTTTTGTCTTTTTTTTATAAATTCTGATAAACCTTCATCAGGTTGGAAGCAACATTAATTTCATCGAATTTACCTGCATGAACAAATCCTTTTTTAATCATAGATTTTGTTGTTTCCGGATCATTCAGAACTATAGAAATACATTCACTCATCTGATCAACATCATAGGGATCGCAATAGAGTGCCGCGTCACCGCCGGTTTCAGCAAAACAGCTCCCTGTACTGGTAATAACCGGAACTCCGGAGTAAAGCGCTTCGAGAATCGGAATTCCAAACCCCTCGAAAACTGAAGGATAAACAAATAGTAAAGCAGACTGGTATAAAGCAGGTAAATCAGCAGACTGAATGTTATGCCTGAAAATGATGAGGTCGCCAACAGGATTTAGTTTCAGAAATTCATTTATTTCAGAAAGATAATCTGTAGGTCTGCCGGCTATCAGAAGTGGAATATTTGGATTCGTGTTCAAGTATGCTTTTATCAGGGTAAGCGCGTTTTTCCTCTTTTCAATCGTTCCCAGATAAAGAATGTATTTTTCCGGAAGATCATACTTTTTTCTCACAACTTCCTTTTTATCGTCCTGCAGTAGAATCCGGAAAACCGGATCGCAGGTCTGGTACACGACTTCAATTTTTCCAGGGTCAGTACCAAAATAGGTAATAATATCGGCTTTGGTTGCTTCGCTTACTGCAATAATCTTATCCGCGACCCTGCAGGCGTGCTGAAATTTGAGTTTGTAAATTTGCCGGTCGATAAACGGGTAATATTCAGGATACCTTAAAAATATAAGGTCGTGAATGGTAACTACCGACTTTACCCCGGTTTTTTTTATGCTCCAGGGAAGTTCGTTGCTTAACCCGTGATAAATATCAAGCTTATGTGTTTTTATCTGCCGGTGAATTCCCCATGTTCGCCAAAGGGAGGATAATAATGTTAGAATTCCGGGTTCAGGCTTTATGATAAATTGATTGGATGAGGGATGAAAAAGATCCTGGTTGAACGTTGGCGTAAACAAATAATACTTGTTCTCCGGGTAAAAATGGGATAACAGCCTAAGCGTGCTCCGGCTGTAATTGCCGAGCCCGCTGCGGTTAAACAGCGCACGTTTAGCGTCGAATCCTATTTTCATTTTTTGAGTTGTGAGAGGTGAAAAAGAGAAGGGCGATAGGGAGACAAGGCGAAGGGCGACTGGTTGACTTCAAACTTCCGGCTTCCGACTTCCAGCTCTTTATTTTATTGGTATTGTGAAAACAGCTCTTAAATCTTAGAAAGAAACGTCATATTCCCGTAAAGCTTCATTCAGCGAAGTTTTCAGATCAGTTGACGCTTTTCGTTGACCGATGATCAATGCGCAGCTTACCTGGTATTCGCCGGCAGGATATTGCCGTGTGTATGAACCAGGTATTACTACCGATCGGGGAGGAACATATCCTTTATATTCTTTTGGCTGACTTCCTGTAACATCAATCACGCGGGTGCTTTGTGTAATTACCACATTTGCTCCAAGTACAGCTTCAGTTGCTATTCGTGCACCTTCAACAACTATACACCTCGATCCGATGAAGCAGTTATCTTCGATGATAACAGGAGCTGCCTGAACGGGTTCTAGCACACCACCGATACCAACACCGCCACTCAGGTGCACATTTGAACCAATCTGCGCGCAACTGCCAACGGTGGCCCAGGTATCTATCATAGTTCCGCCTCCAACCCAGGCACCAATATTTACATACGAAGGCATCATGATGACACCTGGTGATAAATACGCGCCATAACGGGCAATTGCATGAGGAACCACCCGTACACCAAGTTCTTTGTAATTATGTTTCAGCGGAATTTTATCATGGAATTCCATAGGACCAGCTTCCATTACTTCCATTTGCCTGAGCGGAAAGTACATAATGACGGCCTTTTTTATCCATTCGTTTACTTTCCATTCTGTACCCACCGGCTCGGCAACGCGAATTATTCCTTTATCCAGGAGTTCAACTATCTGAAATACAGTATTTTTTGTTTCTTCTATTTTCAAGAGGGAACGATCGTCCCATGCTTTTTCAATTATTGATTTTAAATGGTCCATGCATTTTGTTTTACAGCTCAAAATTACGGATTTTCGAGAGAGGAGAGGATAAGAATTCTGAAAATAGTATATAAAGAGGGCAGAAAAGTCTGAAAGATAGCCTTTTTCGAAGGTATTTCTTCGTAATTTTACCGAAAAATAAAGGATTTGGGAAGGATTTTAGCCATTGATTACGGTCAGAAGCGTGTTGGACTTGCAGTTACTGATGAACTCAGAATGATAGCCGGTGCGCTGGCATCTGTTCACTCTAAAGATGTTATAGCTTTTCTGAAAGATTATCTTTTACACGAAAAGGTGGATTGTTTTGTTGTGGGATATCCCTTAACATTACAAAACCAACTTTCTGAATCAGCTCGTTTTACTGAACCTTTTGTGAAACATCTGCAGAAAACGTTCCCCAATATTCCGGTTGAGAGGATGGATGAGCGGTTTACGTCGAAAATAGCCACTGCTGCCATACTGGAATCAGGAGCGAAAAAGAAGGACAGGCAAAATAAAGCACTGGTGGATAAAGTAAGTGCAGTTATCATCCTACAATCGTATATGGAAATGAAAGCCATGCAGCATTGAACCATTTTCCGGGATTTGTGTTTTTAGGGATAGTAAGGAAATTATGTGGGATGTTGGATGTGCGATATTGGATTGAACCTTTGAACGCCAAAGGCATTTGAACTTTTAAACTTTTGAACTTTGACACTGAACGCCGCAGGTATTTGAATTTTTGAACTTTGAAACCTTGAACGCCGAAGGCATCTGAACATTTAACCTTTCAACCTTTGAACGCCGCAGGCATTTGAACTTTTGAACTTTTAAACTTTGACCCTTGAACGCTGCAGGCATTTGAACCTTGATTTTTTTTTAACTAAACGTCTAAATAAATTAACACATTAGCACATTAACATACAATATGATTCTTCCAGTAGTAGCTTTTGGACACCCTAATTTACGTAAAGTAGCCGTTGACGTTACACCTGAGTACCCCGGTTTACAACAACTAATTGCCGATATGTGGGAAACCATGTATTTTTCAGTAGGAGTGGGGCTTGCAGCTCCCCAGATCAATAAACAGATCAGGATTTTTACCATTGATGCTACCCCTTACGAAAAAGAAACTCCTGAAACCAAAGATTTTAAAAAGGTATTTATCAATCCCAAAATAGTTGAGGATAAAGGCGAAGAGTGGGCTTTCAGCGAAGGTTGTCTTAGTATTCCTGATATTCATGAAGATGTATTGCGTAAATCCGATGTTCGGTTGACATATTATGATGAAGAATTTAACTTTCATGACGAATGGTTTTCAGGAATCCTTGCCAGGATTATTCAGCACGAGTACGATCATCTTGAAGGAGTTTTATTTGTTGACAAAATTCATCCCTTACGTAAAATTATGATCAAACGTAAGTTGCAGGAAATTTCAAAGGGCATAACCGAAGCTAAATACAAAATGATTTTTCCGCCTAAAAAACGTTAATCATTAAAAGGATTCATTTTTAGGTAACTAATCAGTTTGTCTAAAGTATTGAAAAACAAATATATGCCACAGATAACACAGATTTCACAGACAATTATTCATCATTTTTAATTGAAATTAATTGAAAAACTGCTAAAAGCAGATTAAAATCTGTGTAATCCGTGTAATCTGTGGCAAAAAAACATTATAATCAGACTGATTAGTTACACTTTTTACTTTAGTTTTCGTGTTAAATCTAGCAGCCCATTAATTATGGTCAAAGGATGTGCCGGATTGCCCGGAAT
>CAIRMR010000151.1 GCA_903879715.1 uncultured Bacteroidales bacterium | reverse complement strand
GTCAGCTGATTAGGACTGACATATTGCGGGGTAGGTGCAACCTTTCTGTGGGTCTTGTTCATATTCCCGTGCATTTGATTGTTCAAATATAACCATAATTACCTGGCAAACAAGTCCTTCTTATTTAAACAGCAGACCCTAGTTACTTTTTTTAATAGGGGAGAAAATAAGTATAAATTTCAAGACGATAAACAAAACCATATGGATTATATGGAAATGTGTGTCTTTCGCCCTCAGATGTTCTAAAAAAATCAGCCAATTGTATAAAGAACCGGCTCCGGAAAGAGACTTTTTTGTCGTTTTATTTATTCGCTCCAGCGGATTTTTAATGTAGATGTCAGGCAATTACTAAAAAGCAGTATCCTCTGCAATTTATCAGAACAAGCCATTTTTATTAATAATTTCATCTTCGGGCGCTTGCGCGAGATCCCATAGTTCAACAATTTTAGCATCGCGGAAACGGAAAAAATGTACCAGCGCTATGCCGGGTTCGCCAGGACTAACAACAACTTTGGAATAAACAGCAACCATGTTTCCTTCCGCAATAGCAAACCTGATTTCAAGTTGCTTGGCGGGAAGATAAACCGCACTCTCTATCATGGCTGCTTTCAGTGATTCCGCATCACCCTTGAAATGCATATTGTGGTGCCGGAATTCCGGGTCAACATATAAATAGTAAGCTTCGTTTACGTTTCCGACAGCCGTAAGTTGCAGAAAATGTATGGCGGCTGCCTTTATATTGTTTATTGATTCATCCATTTACTTGATGTTATCATGTTAAATCTATTGTTTTGAATAACTCTGAAAGTTGTTACTTTGTTTAGTAATTGGAATGCTTAATTAAGGTAAAATCTGAATCATACCTGGAAATTCAAATGACGGAATCTAAAAGATCAAAGTCCTAAGCCCCAAATATCAAAACCCAGGTAGCAAATGGTAATTCTCCTTGTCACCCTTCTCCATGTCGCCTTTCTCCCTTCGGCCCTATTTAAAATAAATCGTTTTCCCGCTCCTGGCTGATTGAACCGCAGCGTCAAGAATTTCCATAGCAAGCAGGTTCAAACTCAGGGAAGACGGATCATTTGACGCAAGTTTTATTTTACCACTGACAACTGAAGCAAAGAAAGAAAATGGATTTTGGGCAATAGCCTTATCCTTATCGATTGTAAGCATCTGCTCCGGGGCTTGCTCATTTGTACGAATTTTCATATGCACATTATCGCTGGTAATAATGTATCCCGTTTTACCATAAATCTCCATATCTTTTCTGCTGACAGGCCAGTTCCATGAGGCTTGTATAATTCCCTGCATTTTGGGATATGTTACAATTATAGTTGCTTCGTCATCCACTTTCGGATAAATGTCCGGTTTGATCTGTTGCGTTATAGCTGTAACTGATGTAGGTCTTTCTCCATTCATAAAATAACTTATCAGGTCGGTTCCATAACAACCGAAGTCTATAATAGCTCCACCTCCGTTAAGAACCGGGTCGGTAAGCCAGTTGGTAAAATCTTTGCTGCATCCAATTTCAATCGGACCTTTATGCCCGTCGTGAATCACCATTTTCCGGGTTTCGCCTATCAGTTTTTCCCCGATAGTTTTGGTGTAGGCATCTTTGGTAACCGGGTACCATGTAGTTTCATAATTTGTAATTATTTCAATTCCCCATTTTCTTGACAGTTCATTCATTTCCTTTGCCTGTTGAAAATTGATAGCTAAAGGTTTTTCGACCATCACATGTATTTTCAGCGGGGCGCAAATTCTGACAATCTTAATATGTTCACTGATAGGAGTAAAAACAGAAACTGCTTCCGGTTTTGTTTTTGATATTAATTCCTCTGTACTACTAAAAATGATCTTCCGGTCGAGATTGTATTGGTTAACATACCTTGTTACAAGAGCAGTATCGGATTCAGCAATTCCCACAATAACAATATCAGGATTTGTTCTGTTTTGAAAAACGGCATGAACATGGTCGTGTGATAATCCGATTATCCCAAGTCGTAAAGGCCTGTTTCCGAAAGATTCGTCTATGGCCTGGGCTTTTAAGGAAAAACTAATCATAAGCATTATGAAGTTTGTCAGGATAATTTTCCATTTCAAGAAGTCCAGGATAGGTTTTGTGTATTGTGAATTCATAGCTGATGAGCTTTATTGATGTGTGCCAAAGTTCAAAATTCAACAGATTTCCTGAGCTTACCAAATTTGAATTAAAACTACTGTTTTATTTCCATAAGGATTATATCTGTATAGTATTTTCAATCACGTTTGAGTAAAATTAATGAAGGCAGAATCAGAGTTTTGATCAGGAATATATAGAGTTGCTTAGTGTTTTTCAATAACTTCGTGCGAATGCATTATCTTATCAGTATATGCCAAAAGGACTGCTGATAGTAAGAAGACGATGTGAATGGCAATTTGTAAAATAGCGTCCTGCAAAGGAATATTATGAATATCAATAAATGTCTTTAACAAATGTACTCCCGAAATACTTACAAGTGAAATAATAAGCTTGATTTTTAAGGTACTTGCATTTATTTTAGTTAACCAGTCAGGCTTATCAACATGGCTGTCAAACTCAATTTTGCTTACAAAAGTCCAATACCCGCCAATAAATACAACCACTAACAGGTTAATAACCATTGATATATCGATCAGCCCTAAAATGGAGAGCATAATAGTATTTTCAGTTAACGTAGAAAAGTCTGTAATCAGATGCCATAATTCCTTCATAAACTTCACGGCATATAAAACCGAGGCAACAATAAGCCCCAGGTAAACGGGCATTTGCAGCCAGCGGCTAAAAAAGATAAATTGTTCTAATTTCTTCTCAAACTTTAACATATTTTGTTTTTAAATTATGGGTTAGATCTCGTCCTGAATAGTTATTAACATGGGGCAATAGAGTTTGTTTTTGATATTTAAGTATTTAACATGTTTTAAGAAAGTTATGTAAAACAGAATCTGCAACAATCCGGTAGTGCTTCATGAAATACCTTCTACTCAATAATACCTGGCAGCATAAAATTACCCATAAATGATTGACAATTATTTCAGTGTAAAGCAGGTAAAATACCCGCGGAAGTAAGCATCGCACTAAAAATACCAAGAGACTGTCAATGTTTTTTGATTTTACGCATCTTTGTTAACTTCAATGAGTATGAAATACCTTCCTTTTCAAACTTTTGAGTATCTTTAGGCAGTTAAAATTAATACCTATGATCTGGACAAAACGCTGGTTTCAGTTTAGCATTTTAATGATACTGGCATTTGTCTGGGGCAGCTCGTTTATACTGATGAAGATCGGAATGAAGAGTTTCAGCAGCGATCAGGCAGCGGCTTTGCGTATTTTACTGGCTTCGCTTGTATTGTTACCTATCGCTATCAAACAAATTAAGGCATTACAACGCAAAGACCTGAAAAGTCTGCTGATAGCCGGATTCATAGGGAGCTTTTTTCCTGCATTCCTCTTTATGAAAGCCGAAACACAAATAGACAGTGCATTGGCAGGAATGCTCAATTCCCTGACTCCGGTATTTACCCTGATTGTTGGCCTGCTTTTTCACCGGACTGCGTTTAAGTGGATGCAGGTTGTTGGTTTGTCGATAGGCCTGGCAGGTGCTGCCGGGTTGATTCTGGCAGGCGACGGATTTCACCTGGGTGCCATTAATAGTTATGCCCTCTATATTGTTCTTGCTACCTTCTTCTATGCCATCAGTATGAATCAGATCAAATCCAAACTGCCACATTTAACAGGGGTTCAGGTTACATCATTTTCCTTTCTGTTTATTGGCCCGGTGGCATTGATATACCTTTTAACAACAGATTTTGCTCCTGTTTTGGCTAATCCCGGATGGCCTCTGCATTTGCTGGCTCTGGCTGCACTTGGTATTCTAGGATCGGCGGTTGCCATGTTATTTATGAATAGCCTAATACGGTATTCTTCGGCTGTTGCCGCATCATCAGTTACGTATATTATCCCCATCTTTGCCATTATGTGGGGGCTGCTTTATGGCGAAAAAGTGACCTTGCTTCATTTGATATGTATGTGCTTTATCCTGGCAGGTGTTTACCTCATCAACTGGAAAAGAAAAAACAAGCTACAAAACATATCAAAATGATGGTAAAAAACAAACTTGATAAATCATTCGGTCCGTCAGGAACATTTGCCGGTTACACTATATTGATCGTTGGATTTATAACAACGTATTCAAATTTGGGCGGACTGATCCTGGTTGTACTAGGTGCCTTAATGGGATTTTCGTCAACAAGTACGTTGATTGATTCTGATAAAAAGAGGATTATGTTTTCTAATAACCTGTTTGGCTTTATTAAAACCGGAAAATGGATTAACATTGATACTTCAATGAAAGTAGGCATTAAAGAATCAAATATTACCTGGACGACCTTCAGCAGAAGCAACCGCTCAATTGATACGGTTAAAAAAGATTTCAGAATAGCTCTCTTTGATGCTGAAGAGAATGAAATTATGGAGATCAGCAAAAATAATTCACCCGAAACAGCAATGGACCAGCTTAATATAATTGCCAGTCGGTTGGGGTTAAGCGTATTATGAGATCTTCAGGATAAATTTCCGCTTGTTGTGTTAACCACACTCCTGTTTTACCAACAGGTAAGAGACTAATCCGGTACTAGCTGTTCATATACTGAAGTTATTCAGTACAAGCCCTTGGGGGGATAATACTTTCCCCCTTACAAAAAGCATGGATTGCCAGGTGCGACGTAAAAAAAATAAAAATTTCCGGTGCCGGAAACACAATTTCAATTCAGATGTTAATTAAAAAAAAACAAGCATTATGAGGTTTATGGTACTTATACTGCTTTTAAAATGTGGTATTTGTTTTTCACAAACCGGAAAGGATAGTTTAAACAAAATAAACCTGAATCCGGTATTCTATGCAAATACGCTGGCAACACACCCCTTCGGAATATTCATATCCAGGATAAATAGCAACTTCCAGGTAAAATCATCGCCAAGGATCTCAGTAGCTATAAATATTTCGAACGGAAATGTATGGCTTCCCTATGTGAAAGCCTATTTGCCTCTGAACGAAGCGGATAAATCAGCTATGCGCAATATTGGTTGGCATGAAAGAGCCTATAATTACGATACAATAAACACGCCTTCCAAAACTATTGAGTCTCTTGCAGATGGGATTATCAGGTTATACCAGATTAAGCTTGTCATTCCACTGTCAGCCAACCAGGAATTGAAAATAAATACACGTATGTTTTCACTTGATCCTGGAAACAGCCCCTATGCTTCTTTAACAAGTGATAAGTTTATCGAATGGTTTCATTCGAATATATCCGGAGGCGAAGATCCTTTTGCCCGGAAAGCCTATGGATTTAACCAGGCGAAAATTAGTTATACAGATAAAAATGGCAGGACATTTAACGTTGACAACGGAGATTTTATATTCTCAGGAATCGATCTGTCGTATTACCGTTACCCGCATTTTAAACTTCTTGAAAACAGAAATATCTATACCAATTTCGGTTTGCAGTTAGGCATAAATATAAATTCAATAAATCCCGGTCTGGATTTTGGATTTAATCCATCCATTATAAAAAAAATAAATTTTAAACACGGGAATGAACTCCGTTTTGGAGTTAGCCTGGGGGCTTTACGTCACAGTGTATTTCAATCCGGGGATCATGTGCAACTAAGCAACAACTTGTTTTTACTTAGTTCCGAATTCCTGTTGGGTTATGTAATGCCATTTAAAAACAGCAGCTATTTTTCCATTGCAACAACTTACTATATCCAGAATTCATATAATAAACGAAGTGATTTTGATGATATGGTATTAGTGGGAAAAAGAATCAAAAGTCACTGGCACTATGCTGTTTCGCACCTGTACCGAACCATAACTGCCAATAATCTAATTTTATCTTATTCAAAAGGCGCATTTGCTATTTCGGTATATGCAAGGGAAGATCTTTTGGTAGATAATGCCCCCGATGTACAAACAGGTATTGGCATGCAAATGAGTTTTAAATAAAAAAGGCTGTCCCAATGTTGAGACAGCCCCTTCTTAGCAGGATGCAATTTATTTTACAACGGTAAAACTTGCCGGCAGTTCTCCACCGGATACAATTGCAGTTATATATTGAACCTGGGCATGCGTAAAATCCCCGGAAATCTCGCAATTCCCGCCATTTATTTCTCCATGGACAACAGGAGCATAAAGCACATTGTTATCCATTACTATGGCAATGGCTTTGTCAAGATTACGTTTAGTGACATCAGCCCAAACCTGTATTGCAGGCGTTTTGAACTTAAACAAAATATTGTCTTTTTGCCTTTCAGCATCGTGCTTCACTTCAAAATTCTGAATGTCAGAGCCGGTTAATGGGATGCGGTTTTCTTCTTCCATTCGCAATGCATAAAGACAAACATCAGTATCCCCGAACAAATTACTCCAGGCAAACTTGCATTTGTCACCAAGTTTAAGGGAGTTCAGGTACTGAACAACTGATTTCATTTCAGTAGCAGAAGATATACAGCCTATGTTTGGCGATGATTCATAATGTTTGCCTTTATCCAGATATTTCAGTAATGTGCTGTCACCCTTTAAAAGCTGGATCAGGTCATGATAATTATAGGCTTCATAAAATTCAAGTGCGCCTTTTTGTGTGATAAGACTTTCCGCAACTTTACGGTCTTGCTTACCTGACAACACAACCCGGATCTGGTTTTTGCCGGAGATTATTTTCATCTCAAACTTCTCCATGCTAAATGTTTGCAGCCTTCTAGTAATAATATCGGCTGATTGAGAAAGTGTAAGCTCTGATACATTCCTGTCTGTTGACTGAACGAGAATAGTTCGTGTTTGTGGCTTGTTTTCAAAGCCCATTGCAATTATTCCAAAGAATAGTATTGCAATCATTGAATATAGTATTGATTTCATTACAATTAAAATTTAAGTTAAAACCAAGCCTCTTCCTGAAGGAAGGGCGAAAAAAAGAATTAAAATTGGCGGGAATTTAACTTAAAACAGGCAAGTCGTCTGTATCAACAGAGTGAAACTGGTAATAAAACCTGTGATGAATAATAGGCTTTACCTGGAGTTCGGTTTTCCGAAGGGACAGTAACCAATGATGTGCTGATCTGTTATTTTCAATTATTTTATACGAATCACTCAGGATTTTGAAATCTGTGTTTTCGATATTGCGTATTACATATTTCGGTATTGAAAACTGTTGCGCGTCATTTAATGCGATAACATAGTTCCGCTGTTCCGATACTGATTTATAATGGGAATCGCGGGCTGCCGGAGGTTCATTTTTACCGGCAAAAGCACAAATAAGAATAAAGAACAGAACCATGAAAACAGCACTGTCCAGATAATTATTCTTATTGTCTTTTTGTCTTAACACACATCAAAGATATATGGATATTTTTATTGTCAAACAAAACGAATAAAATTCTTTTTAATTGGGGAATATCAACCTTTATCAACCTGTCAAAAAGACTGTAACAAATTTTTTACTTTTTATTTTCATTTGCCTGGTATCAAAGTAACAGCCGCAAGTTTATTGATGAAACGTGTAAATCCGGTAATTCCGGAATTTAACCCGGTTATGCTTTCAGCTGCATTCGAAATTGCTGATAAACAAGACTTCAAATCTGGAATTGAATCCATCTCCGGCAGGTGTTCTCAAATCCTCTAAAAACACTACCTTTGCACACTTCAAAGCTTTACTGCTTGTGATACATAAGTGATTAACCTGAAACAATTTACAAACGCAATGGAATACAATTTTGGTGAAGTAGAAAAAAAATGGCAGAAACAATGGGCTGCGGAAAAGGTTTTTAAGACTGAGATAATTGAGGGAAAACCGAAATATTACGTGCTTGATATGTTTCCTTATCCTTCGGGAGCAGGTTTACATGTTGGTCATCCGCTTGGCTACATAGCTTCCGATATTTTTTCGCGGTACAAAAGGCTGAAAGGCTTTAACGTGCTTCATCCAATGGGTTACGACGCTTATGGACTACCTGCTGAGCAATATGCCATTCAAACCGGTACACATCCGGCAGTTACTACCGAAATAAACCTTGCACGTTACCGCGAGCAACTTGATAAAATTGGATTCTCTTTTGATTGGGACCGCGAAGTTCGTACTTGTGATCCCGGGTATTATAAATGGACTCAATGGACTTTTATCCAGCTTTTTAATTCCTGGTATAATAGAATAACAAATAAAGCTGAAGCTGTCAGTGAACTGGTTTCTGTTTTTGGAACAGATGGAAATGCTTCAGTTCAGGCTGCCAGCAACGAAACACCGGTTTTCAGTGCTTCCGACTGGAACGCAATGTCAGAAAAGCAGCAGCAGGAAATCCTGATGCATTATCGTCTGGCTTACCTGGCTGAAACAGCGGTAAACTGGTGCCCGGCTCTGGGTACAGTTCTGGCTAACGACGAAGTAAGTGAAGGACACAGTGTACGCGGCGGCCACCCGGTGGAGCGCAAAAAGATGAAACAATGGTTGCTGCGAATTACTGCTTACGCCGACCGCTTACTTGCCGGACTAAATACTATTGACTGGACGGAATCGATCAAGGAAATTCAGCGGAACTGGATTGGGCGTTCGGAAGGTGGGAGCATGAAATTTAAAGTATATCTCCCCCTGTCCCCCTCCGAGGGAGGGGGAACCCAAGACGATGAAGTTCCCGAAATTGAGGTTTTTACAACCCGCCCCGATACCATATTTGGCGCAACCTTTATGGTTCTTGCTCCTGAGTATGAGCTTGTTTCAAAAATTACAACTCCTGAACACCGTGAAAAAATTGATGCCTACGTTAGCTGGGCCAAAAACCGCACCGAACGCGAACGGATGACCGAAGTGAAAAAAGTAAGCGGGGAATTTACCGGTGCTTATGCCATAAACCCGTTTACCAATCAGCCAATTCCCATCTGGATTGCTGATTATGTGCTGATGGGTTACGGAACCGGGGCCATTATGGCTGTTCCGGCACATGATAGCCGCGACTTTGCTTTTGCCCGTCATTACAACCTGCCAATTGTACAAGTGGTAAACAAACCTGGTCATGAAGCTACCGATCCTGCAACCTGGGAAGAATCCTTTGATTCGAAAGAAGGTGTTATGATCAATTCGGGATTTATTGACGGATTGCATGTGAAACAAGCCATCAGCGCTGTAATCCATGAAACTGAAAAACTCGGAATTGGTACAGGTAAAATAAATTTCCGACTACGCGATGCAATTTTCAGCCGCCAGCGCTACTGGGGTGAGCCATTCCCGGTTTTTTACAAGGATGGAATGCCTTACACTTTGCCCGAAGATCAGCTTCCGCTGCTTTTACCGGATGTAGATGCTTACCTGCCAACTGAAAGTGGAGAGCCACCTTTAGCCCGTGCTAAAAACTGGGTGACTGCCAATGGCTATCCTTTGGAAACCAATACTATGCCAGGCTTCGCCGGTTCAAGCGGGTATTACCTGCGTTACATGGATCCGCGAAACGACAAGGAATATTTTTCGAAAGAAGCAGTAAACTACTGGCAAAGTGTCGATCTGTATATCGGCGGTGCCGAACATGCAACCGGGCATTTGTTGTATTCCCGTTTCTGGAACAAATTCTTATTTGATTTAGGTTATTCTGTAGTTGAAGAACCATTCAAAAAACTGATCAACCAGGGAATGATACAGGGCCGTTCGAGCTTTGTTTACAGGGTGAAAGGAACCAATGCATTTGTTTCGTATAACCTTCGTCAGCAATACGATGTACAGCAATTGCATGTAGATGTGAATATTGTCGAAAACGACATCCTGGATACAGATAAATTCTGCGCGTGGCGACCGGATTTTACAGAAGCTGAATTTATTCTCGAAGACGGCAAATACCATTGCGGATGGGAAGTGGAGAAAATGTCGAAATCCATGCACAATGTTGTTAATCCGGATATCCTGATTGAGCGTTATGGTGCCGATACACTTCGTTTATACGAAATGTTCCTCGGTCCGCTGGAACAGGCCAAACCCTGGGATACCAGCGGGATTGAAGGCGTTTTCCGCTTTATCCGCAAATTCTGGAGGCTGTTTAATGATTCAGATAACAATTTCATGGTTTCAGATGAAGCACCAACAGCTGCTGAATTGAAAGTATTGCACAAAACGATCAAAAAGATTCAGGACGATACAGAAAGGATTTCGTTTAATACCGCAGTCAGTAGTTTTATGATCTGTGTAAACGAACTTACAGAACTGAAGTGCAACAAGCGCGCCATCCTGAACGAACTGGTTATACTGGTATCCCCCTATGCGCCTCATATTGCCGAAGAACTCTGGCAACTGCTTGGTAATAAAGGAAACGTGTGCAATACTACTTTTCCTGAATACAATGCTGCGTTTACTGCTGATAATTCATTTGCCTACCCGGTTTCGTTTAACGGGAAAACCCGTTTCACACTTGAGTTGCCAATCGATATGTCGGTATCGGAAATTGAAAAAGCTGTTTTGGCAGCTCCCGAAGCACAGAAATGGCTTGGCGGAGTTGTCCCGAAAAAGGTGATTATTGTTCCGAAGAAGATTGTGAATGTTGTTATTTAAGTTGTTGATAAACTGTTAAATAGCGCGTTTTCGATAATTTATGGAAGGTGGAATTTTAATCTTGCTTTGCTGGGGAAAGTACCTGTGTAAGATTTCTTTAATGCCTTTCTGGGTTAACTTTCAAAAGTCAGGGCTTTACAGGATCGGGAATTGGAGTTTGGACTCAGGAAAAGGCTCCCCGGCGTCAATTCCTGATCCTTTAAATAAGCAAGCCCTGGCAATGCTTGAAGAGTAGCTACGAGCGACCAAAAACGAAATGGCCGAAGCCAAGCAGGAGTTATTCGATTTGCTAAAGGAAGAAAAATTGCCCTAAAAGAAGATAAAAGTGTAAAGTTGCCAGCACACACCTTATTAACCTGAACTCTTCATAAACATAGTGAACTCATTGATCCTTTGAGTCATGGTGCATACTGAAATTTGGCCACAAAGTCACAAAATCACTAGATAATATTAAGTCGGGCCTTTGCATGAATAGTTCAGGTTAAAAACTCTTTGACGCAAAAAACATGATTCTGATCCTGGAATGTAGAGAAAAGGCCCCCCAGGAAATTGTCAATCGTGAAATACAGCTTGATCCGGCGACTCATTACCCGCAACAGCTACGGTAGGGTAACATTTTCGAAAAAAGTTAACGTTAGCTTCTGGCATTTTTTTTTGAGCCGGAGCAATTGGGAAGGAGAATTGCGCCTTAGTTAGCAGGCTCTGGCTTCGGATTATTCGATTTATAGTTATCAGTGCTGGCTTTTTGATATTGTAATTTGAAAAAGAATATGTCTTTTCTGCGAAGTATTTTAGAGAGTTTGGAAAAGATGCTTTTAGTGTTAAATAATAAAAGTAGTTCAAACAAGGCATAAAAAAGCCCGGGACTTTTACATCCCAGGCCTGACTTGTACCCCAACAAATCAATTCATTTATATAGCGCTTCCGCCTTTTTCGCCGGTGCGTATCCTGATGCACTGTTCGAGTGGCGTAATAAATATTTTGCCATCTCCAACACTACCTTCCGGGCCGTTTGTACGGGCCGATTTTAAGATTGTGTTAACGGTAATGTCTACAAACGCTTCATTTACGGCTATTTCAATCTTAATTTTAGGGATGAGATCGGGAACAATAATTTGTCCACGATACATTTCTTCAACCCTTTGCTGTCCGTGACCTGAAACACGGCATACAGTAATTCGTTTTATATCTGCTTCAATAAGCGCTTCGCGCACTTTATCCAGCTGAGTTTCTCTGATAATTGCTGTTATAAGTTTCATTGTGTATGTTTTAGAATGGTTAAAATTAATTGGCGTTTAGCATTCCGTAACCTCTTTCACCATGATACGACCTGTCCAGACCAGCCATTTCTTCTTCTTCAGTTGATTTGAAAGGCACAACCTTATTAAGCAGGTAGATAATCACAAATGTCATTACAGCGGCATAAACAACGGCTATACCGACTGCAAGTGCTTGTATGCCAAGTTGGTTCCATACAGTCCAGCTTCCGCCTGCAGCAACTGCAGCTTCCTGCATCCACGAAGGACGAATAAAGAACACAAGAAGTATTGCTCCAACAATTCCTCCAACACCATGTATACCAAAAGCATCAAGGCTGTCGTCATATCCTAATTTATTTTTCAACTGAATGGCCATGTAACAAATTATTGCTGCCAGGGCGCCGAGGATTATAGCTCCATAAGGCTGAACAACGCCTGCCGCTGGTGTAACAGCTACCAGGCCTGCTAGAATTCCGCTGGCAAAACCAAGTGCTGTGGCTTTGCCCTGGTGAACCCATTCAATTATAATCCAGATAAGTGCTCCTGCGGCTGCAGCTACCTGGGTTGCTACTAAGGCTTGTGCAGTACTTAGACCGCTGGAGATACTGCTTCCGGCGTTAAAGCCAAACCATCCTACCCAAAGCAAACCTGCTCCAAGCATAACGATAACCATATTGTTCGGGCGGATAACCTGGTATGGATATCCACGTCGTGCTCCCAGATATAAAGCAGCAACTAGTCCGCTTACTCCGGCCGAAATATGTACAACTGTTCCACCTGCAAAATCAATGGCTCCTTTTGCTCCTATATTAAACAGGAAGCCATCACTTGCCCAAACCCAGTGGCAAAGTGGATTATAAACCAGAACACTCCAAAGTGCTATAAAAAAGAAGTAAGATTTAAATGATACTCTTTCAGCGATAGCGCCAGCTATAAGGGCAGGAGTTATGATAGCGAATTTGCCTTGGAACATGGAAAACACATATTCAGGAATTCCCGCGTCCATTATATTGGTATCAATCCCTTTTAAAAAGAAATAGTCAGGATTCCATCCAAACCAGCCACCAAGTACATTGCCGCCAAAACTCATACTATAGCCGACAGCAACCCATAAAATGCTGATAATGCCCATGGCAACAAAGCTGTGCATCATGGTTCCAAGTACATTTTTGGTACGTACAAGACCGCCATAAAAAAGAGCAAGTCCAGGTACCATTAACAGAACAAGGGCTGTTGATGTCAGCATCCAGGCTGTAGCACCTGAATCAATCGGCGTATCAGTTGCCGCAAATAAACCTGTGGTACTTGTTAAAAGTAAAACCAGCAGTACTAGATGTCTTTTCCATTTGAATTTCATAGCTGTAAGTGTTAAGTCCATAAATCTAATTTTACGGCAAAGTTAAATGATAAATTGATACAACTACAAAAAAAAGCAATAAAATGATAGATACCCCCTAAAAAAGCGATAGAGATAGAAATAAAACGTCAATAAAATTCATACACCCC
>CAIRMR010000150.1 GCA_903879715.1 uncultured Bacteroidales bacterium | reverse complement strand
TGCTTTGATCTTTATCCGATAAATTTTCAAGAATAGCTAACAGTCGCTTACATGATGATTCGATAGTGGCATCAGGTATTTTTTTGATATAGCGAATTGCATCTAGTATTTGCAACAGGGGGATATATTCTTTAGTGATGGTGTTTTTCTGTCTGACAAACGAAATGGTATAACGTTCGCGTTTGAAATTGGGCCGGACTTCGTTTTTGCCTATCTGTATGGTATTACTTACCTGGGTAGTTAGGCCCAGTTGATTGTAAATACTATAACCGGTAAGATAACCGATAATCTTTCCATCGTCTTCCAACAGATCTTTTACCACCTGGGCTTGTTTAGGTTGCAGGTTGCCAAAAGGTGTATTCTCTGGTTTATAGTATTTTCCCTTCGACATTTTTGCAATTTTGCCCGATTCAACCATTCTGTTTAGGGCTTTAATAACCGCTTCTTTATTATCCACCTCTGTAGTAAAATCAGCATAGGTGAAAACATAACCTCTGGGAAGTCTTTCAATCTTACTTGTAATATAATCAACAACTTTCATAAGAAGACTATTAGCATCACCATTAGCAGAATGTCCAGTATATTAATTAATAAACTGGACAAATGTAAGTGTTATATCAATACCATCAAGTGTAGTTTTATTCCTTCTATCTGTACACATAATTAAGTTGACATTTTGAATATCACTTGATAATTTGAGTCAATATGCTTAACTTCGCAGCCTATCTTCTGCGAAGTTAAGCATATTGATCTGTTTTTGTTTTTGGGCGATTTATACACTCAGCCAAAATTTCTCTTTTATGAATTTACCCCTTTTTGTTCGTCATTAAGGGGAAAGTTCTTATAATTTTGAAATAAATCAGTAAAAGCCTTTTCTTGTTTTTCTCTGATGAAGTTCATTATTTTGTAGGTAATCCAAGCTTGTCAAAGAATGATCTATTTCTCTCTTTCGCCATATTTAGCAGCCTATCAAATGAAATTACTTCTATATATGCTTTGTAATTTTCATTGTATCCAAAATAACCTAGCTTATCAGAAGTAACCCTTAAATTAAATAAATTACAACGTTCTTTTATCGAGTCTGTTATATCACAGATTACATAACAAAATCCGGGTACACTCTGTGAATCTGGAATTAAACGACCGGATTCGGTTTTCACCTTCCCATTTCTTATTCTTTTTAAATACCCTAATGCTTGCTCAATCGGGTCTTTATCTTCTCCAGCCTTCGCATCATTTCTCATTGGCCTTTTTATTTCAACTACCGTGATTGATGCCAAAGGCATTGATTCTCCATCATTAACCAATAATGGATTGTCATAAATATTTAGCCCAAGCAAATCGGGTTCTTTGTTTGAAACCGAATTAGTAACGGGCATTGATTGAATAGTTTTATCCGATGCTAAAAAATTATGAAAAGCTAATCGTTCATCAATAAGCCAAAGATTGCTGTCATCAAATCTAATATCATCACTAACTTTTTGCATTGGCATAATTAAGCGATGCAAAACTTCTTCCTTAGAATATTTACCATCTTTCCCTTTCTGTATAGCTTTTCCAAGCAAGTCTAAAATTACTTTACGGTGTGCTACATAATTTGCTAAGTCAGATTGCTTTAGTTCACTTGCTTTTTGAAGGTATTCCTCAATTCTTCTAGTGTAATCTTCTTTATCTTCAATGCCGTCAGGAATCATTAAGTCATGTCCTTCAGCGAGAAGTTCTGCTTCAAATGCCATTAGATGGCTATGGAGTTTAATGTCTAACTCTTTATCACTGATACCAGGATCGACAATTTTCTCCTCGTTGGAAAGCCTTTTTAGTATTGGTTTATATCTTGGTGCATTATTGTCGACATAATTAGTTAACCTTTTAACTCCAAGCTCCTTATTTAAGGACAAGTATTGATCTAAATATTTACTAATCAATTCAATTGATTTCTTTCGTATTTCTTGCAATGTAATTTCGTGATTCTCGAATAGGCCATCTCCTGTTTCTCTTAAATTAAATCCAACTCTTTCAGAATTTACATTTTTAGTTAAAAAATCAGCTGACAAAAAACAAGTATATGCGAAATCACTATCACCGTCATTAAGCACACCAAATAACCCAGGAATCTTACCTAACAAACTTTCTTCTTTAACAACTCTATCTGCGGCACTAAAAAAGAGACTATGTTTATTTTGAACTGATGATTTAAGTTTAACGTGTGTAATTTCAAACTTTTCTGATTTTAGAGTAAAGGAATCTGGACTTGATGCATCAATCATAAACTCTTCAAACATTTTCAATATCGAAATTCTTCCATCAGTATCTTCAACTATAATATCTGGAGCCCCTCCTGATCTAATAAAATACCATAAACAATGCTCCAATAAATCTCTGGATATTATTTGTGAAGTTTTGGGTAAATACTTTAGATAATCTTTATTTATACTCGTTAGTTTTATGGTAGTGCTTATGTTTTCAGTTGAGATTTTCGGTTCCGATTCATTATGAATTTCATTGAGTGCATTGAAATCAAATTTGCGAAAATATTTTATCCCATTCTCTTCAAAAACACTGACTACAGATACCTTGCTAAAAGCTTTTAACCATAATAATCTGCCAACACCTCGGCAGCCTAAATCAATTTTATATTCTGAGTCAAGCGTTTGAAACGATTTGTAGTTCTCAGAATTGAATCCTAACCCATTATCAATAATATTGAATCCTTTTATTTCCGGTTTTGTGGTTTCATCAATTGATAATTGCGGCCCTCTTAATATTTTAATTGTTACTTTTCCATCATTGAATGTTTTTTGTTTCCGTTTCCTCTCATCAATTGAATGAATGGAATTAACAACGGCCTCAAACAAAGGAGCTAATCCGTGGGTAAGAGGAAGATTGGTGTTTCTTAAACGACCTTTTAAACTTGTATTTAAACTCATATGATTTCCCTTTTAAAAATCTATTGTTGCAAAGTTTGGAAAGAAATAAATCTTTCAATATAATTAATCCAGGTAATTTTCTTTCAATCTTTGATTAATGACCAATGCAAACTCTTCCTCGAATAATCGTATCAAAGTAACCGGATGGACCGGCGGTGATGAAACTAGGGATTGTAGGTGCCCATTTTTATTTGCTTTATACGTTTAGGTGTTGTTGGAAAAGTTACTGACCTAATATCCCTATAAACTCCTTTTCTAATTTCACGATAGTGAATTCCGTTATATTTTCTCTTTTTTTACTTTGCGTTAATCATTTCGGCAATAAATGCAACACCTTTGCTAACTCTATCTTCCATATCAATATTCCCAATGCTTTGATTTATTACAAGTAAACCTTCAGGTGTTATTAGTTTATCATTAATCAGCTGATTATACGTTAGGTTTTGATAATTAGGGTCATTCTTGTTTTCTATCAGAAAACCGTTCGGTTCACTTTTTATTTGCAACAAATCATTTCCCAGAATCATCTGCATTTCGCCGCCATTATCAAGCGATAGTGCAGAACTATTGATTTGTTCTTTTATCTCAATTAAAAAAGGATCCCAATAATATCCATTGCGTTGTCTTTCTTTCATTTTGAACAAAGGGTAAGAACTTGTATCGTTCCAATAAAAGTAGCCCTTATTACATTTATTTCTAAAGCGGGTATATTTTAAGAAATAATATATCCAGTCTTTATGTGAGTATTCATATTGTTCTAGTGTTTCTTCAATTTTCATTTCGATTGAAACAGAATGGTTTGTATCAAAGTAATCCAAACACTCCATTAAAACCATTTTTGTTTTACTAGTTAACTGCGATTTATTATAAGCTGGTGTTGTTATGTATTTACGCCATATACCTTTTGCACTCGCTAATAAATTTGTAAGGTCATTTTCATTTTGCGAATAATCACCAAAGCATAACAATAAGTTACTTCGATTAACAAAATCCGAATTTATTATATCCTCATCAAATAATTCCAGGAATATTTTACTTCTTGATTCGATTTTGGGATCTAAATCGAATATTGAGATACAACCTCTCAAAATATCACTATCCTCTAATTTGTAAATTTGTTCACAAATAGTATTACTTTGGTTTAAGAAATTAAATTTATCCTTCTCTTCTTTTATTTGATCACTTTTGAAGTGATCTAGTATGTCGAAATCAAATGACTCTACAAAGTCCTCGATCTCACTAAAACTGAACCCGATTGTAGTATCCCTTAATTCGTTTTCTGAATTGGCTACCAGGTTGCGGATTGTTCGAGCTGCCTTATTGAAATCTTTAGTGCTTTTCAATAAATGAATTAGGCAGGCATGAAGCATAAGCTGTTCGGGGTAGGTAAATCCTTTACCCTCTTTATCATAATTGAACAGGCATTTTTCAAGCAAATTAATATTACTGTTTTGAAAAAATATCCTGGTTTTCTCTTTAGTAAAATCACCCTTTGATGCGTAAAACAGATCGGCCCAAAATAAAGGTCTATTTTTTTGCAATTCAACAATACAATCCAGGACATCAAATAGAAATATCAAATTTCCCTCTTTTTGATATAACTTGATTGTGTCATCTAAAGAGTGATTAATTTCTATGAATGGAATCCCTTGTTTGTATGCAAGAATATCTGAGATAAAATTGAGAAGTCGAATAAAACTATCATCAACCAGCAAGGCAATATCAATTTTGGAATCATTCTTAAATTTATCGTGAACAATTGTCCAGATGCATTCTGCCCACTTTTGGTCTATGCTTTTTTCAAACCTCTTTTTTAAGTCTTCTTTTTTAATAACTTCCGAAAACCCGGCTTTGAAATACTCAAATTCAGTAAGCGGTTTACCCCTTGAATTCATTTTTATATACAAATCATCCGGCAATCCCACTTTTTCCATATCAAGCTTATAGAAGTAAAAAGGATTTTGTGAATGATTCAAAATATCCCAAACTTTATCGGACTTTAACTCACTGTATCTTTGCTCAATATCTTTAAGCATAACCAACATAGCTCTAATGCTGGGGTCAAAAGCCCATGCTTCGAAATACCAAGACTGATTTTTTATTTCTTCAACAATGCTTTTGTATTCAAAGGTTGGAGTGAATTTAATTAATTGTTCGCAAAATACTGTTGTGCTATGCCGTGTTTCATACCTGAAATTTGCAAGCAATTGCTTTTGTTCTATTGATACTTTGTCCTTCTCCTTAATAGATACATACCAAAATAAAAGCCACAACGTGGTTAAACGTTGCTGACCATCAATTGGAGCAAAGGTTGTTTTGTTATCTGATATGGTGCTGAATCCATAAATAAAGTCTAACTCCAGTCCGTTCTCATGAAAAGTGTTACTTCTTTGATGCAATACTTCAAAAATAGCGTCCAGGAAATCCTTTCTGATTTTTGTAGTTTTAGCATCATTTCGTCCTTGGGCATAATCCCTTTGAATAATGGGGATTACAATATTGTTTTCGGATAATAAATCTGTAAAACTAGTTTTCATCTTCAACTACTATATTTAAAGAGTTTGTTAAATAGGGTTTTAGTGTTTCCCTTATATCAGCTTTGTAATTGGCTCTTTCGTCTTTTGTCCAAATACTGTATTGCAAATTCCCTTCATTGGCATAATATTTCAGAAAGATTCGTTTGGTGGCAATAGGTAAGAAAGCACCTTCTTTGTCCATTTCAAGAATTTTTCTCCTCTTTGCTTCAAATACCGAATTGCTTAAGGTTATATTTTCAGATAATCCCAATAAAGCCATATTCTCTATTTTGTGCAGATAAACACTACTATCCTCACCATCGTTAGGAAGCATCGCCAATATTTTATTACCCAATATCTTGAAAACTGCAAAAGACAATGATGACATTTTCTGTTCAACGTCTATTTTCAACGCTTCAGCACTCTCGCTATCTGTAGCACAATCTTTTAAAATTATAAGATGCTCCTTTAGCCAGGCTTTCCAAAGCTCTTTATCATTCGGGTCCATATCTTCTATGTTCTGCGCATGGATATGCTCCAGGCTTTTGGTTACGCTCTTGTAAATCCGAAAAGGGAAAAACTCATGATTATGTTTGTTCTGTCTAATTTTTTCCAGATTGTGCAGCAATAAAACATGGGCAATTTTAGATTTGTGGTTATTGATGTCAAATCGTAAGTCTTCCCATTCGGCAGGTATTTTAG
Source organism: uncultured Bacteroidales bacterium (assembly GCA_903879715.1). GTDB lineage: Bacteria > Bacteroidota > Bacteroidia > Bacteroidales > UBA4417 > UBA4417. The sequence goes on along the minus strand of CAIRMR010000150.1, from coordinate 26,461 downwards.
TAGTAATTAGTTTGTCAATTTCTTCTTCGAATTTGCTTTTCAGATTATTCTTTTTCAAAACTACCAATTCTCTAATTGAACTTCCTGTTTCGATGAGATATCCAATTTTGTGGTAAAAATTATTGTCTTTATACCAATGCAACAAAGCACGGTATATTTCTTCAACCTCAATCCATTTATTCCAGAGTGTTTCGCTGGTTTCTTCAATGTTGAAAAAGTGTATATAACTATACAACGGGTCTAATTCAGTTGATGTTTTTCCGGTAATGGTATCAAAAAGCAATTCTATTTTGCTGCTATAGGCTTCTGCTTTTTTATTAGTGATAAATGCCCAAAAAGCAGGATCATTCATTTGCACTTCAATCTCGTCCCAAATTTGTATCAATTCGGTTTTCTTTCTGAGCTGCTCATCGTGTGGCAGCTTACTTAAACTTTGAGAGTTTACAAACTTTGCCTTTATCAGTTCGGCACTTGTTAGCGGTATTTTACCACGGTTTAGGCGTTTGAAAAGCTCTTCACTTATTTGATAATTGTTGTTTTCCTTATCTTCGTTAATTTCGTACCAAATAACTTGCACACTCCATTCGGGCTGTACTTTTTCCCCATCCTCATTGTGGACAATGCTCGGAATTAGAATACTCATCATTTTATCTTTCACTTGCCTTGCAATCCCTTTTTTGCCATCTGCAAACCAATCTTTAATTGTTTTGTATGCTTCGCTCATATAATACAAATCGGGCATACCAGCATCGTACTCGTTCTTGATTAAAAAGTCTCTCGATTCCAAACGGGTCTTATAATAGATAGAAAAAAGTTCATTTGCATAACCTTCTTGTTGAAGACTGCCATTCAAGTGCTCTAATTGCAAATAGGTAATGATCCTGTGTAAAGTGGTTAATCGTTGCTGTCCATCAATTAATTCATACCCCTCAACGTCTTTGTCGTGTGCATCTTTCCATGTTGCTTTTTTAACTACAACTGGTTGCAAACAATAAAAAGTATGGGCTTTTCCTTTATTGCGATATTCCCAAATATCATCTAAGAGCTGAGTTACATTGTCCGTTGTCCAGCGATAACCTCGTTGATACTCGGGGATATAAAAATTTAGTCCCAATAGCTCAGTAATAGTTTTTAGATTTATTTCGTTTTCCTGCATACTTTTTTTTGTTTTCTAATGTTGCTTGTTTGCAATATATTTAACCATTCAATGAAATCAAATCTACTATGCTTTTTTCAGTACTTGATTATCATTACTTCAATCCCTCAAGAGAATAATCGTATACTTTTAACCGGATGGACGGCGGTGATGGATTTTGGGATTGTAGGGCATTGGTTGTTAACTACTTCAATTGGGGCATTTCATCTATGCCTTTATTCAATTTCTCTTTCCTGATTTATCGCCTGTAAACACCTTCTTATCTGGATCTTAACCACTCAGAAATTGGAACTACTTTGTCGTTTCCTTTTACCGACGGATAAACTACATATGTTCCTTGAGACCTGTAATTACCCTTAAAATACTGATAATTGTCAATATTGAAAATGTAGGGATATATCTCTAAGTATTCACTACCAGCGAAATCCGTATAATCCTTTTTAACGGGTAATAATGCTATGTGGTCAATGTACCTTGCTGCATCACCAAGTCCCAGTTCCCAATTACACCACTTTGAATTTATAGCACCATCAGTACCTAAAAAAATAAATTTATGGCTCTCACTTATTTTTTGTTTAATCCTCACTGCTGTGTCTCCAGAGGTTGTTTTTGGCATTCCTTCATCTAACCAATCAACATAAACATCTACACCATATGTTTTTAGGAGAGAAATTGCACCTTCCAGATAATCTCTCTCATCGTGTTTATGGGATAGGAATATTTTTGTTTTAAACAAAGAGCTTTCATTTTTAAAGTTTCTTAAACTCTCATTTAAAGAAGTAAAGGTTTTTATTGACCTGCCCTGGTTTTTAAGTTGTGATTCGGTTATAAAACTCATAGTTAATTAATGTTTTTTATTAATTCAAATTCATCCTGCCTATCCCTCAGCTCAATAGCTTTCGCAATATATATTGAAGAATTGTCTATAAAATCTTTCCATTTAATTGATTGAATGTAAGAAGCATCTCCCGTATAAACATAGCTACCATTACAAAGCCTTCTATTTGGTGTTTTGACATTAAACATATTTTTTTCTAATATCATAAAAAGAAAAGGTGTATTTAAAGTACGACAATTGCATTCTTCGTCTCTAGTAATGTAGTATTCATAACTCCCATATTCATCTGGTAATACCACTGCTATAACACCATTAGTTTTGCTGCGTTGGTTTTGTCGTGTTTGTTCTTTCAGAGAGTATGATACTTCCCAAGGAATCCATTGGTCTTTTTCAGCAGTAAAGGGTTCTTTCATTCCTTTAGAGATTAAAACAATTGTGACACTACTGTAAAATATTTTATCCCCTAACTTTGAACCAATTGTTGAATCAGCAAGAGACGCCATGCTTTCATCATCATCTTCGCCCTTATAAATGTGATCGTCCGTTTCCAATTTTTCAGCTAGTTTGTCCACATAGTGCCGGGCAGTGGTAGTTATTTTACGTTTGAGCGTAGAACCCAAAAAATCAACTAATTCATAAAGATCTAAATCTTGAACTTTTGAGTCCGAATATTTGTATGAAACAAAAACATTTCTTCCCATTATTTTAACCATTTTGAAAAGTTATTATAACCATCATCTTCAACCCAATCATAGATTTTATATTTGGTGGATAGACGATATATTTTATTTCGATATTTCTCCTCTACTTCTTTGACACTCCAACCCTCCAAATCAGGATACTTTATCCATTTCCCTTCTACATAATCGTGTAAATTCAGTTTTTTTCCATCAGAAGTAAGCGAATAACCTAAGTAAGATAATGGATTGCTGCCCTTTGATTTTGTTTTTCCATCCTTTCCTGATATTGAATTAATATGAATACAGAAAATATTATTCCCTTTTGCTACACTTTTCATTATTTCATAAGACACCCATCTTCTGTTAAAAGTATCGGTTCCAACAAGAACACAGGTATTACTAGTATTTTCTAATCCAGTATTGATAAGTCTTTTCAACGCTAAATCACCTGTCTTTTTAGCAGATTCCCAAATTGAGGAATCAAAGAAACCTGCTGCCTGTCTGTCGGACTTTGTTAACCAATGATTACGAACCACATTAGCTCTGAAATCAATTACGTCTTGGTAGTGAAAACTAAAAAAAACTTTTTTTGCCATACTATTAAATTTGATCTATTAATAATTTCTGAAACAATGACATATATCCATAATCCTTTAATAATCTTTCGTTTTTCATTTCTTCTGGTACTAGACTATCATAAACAATTTTCGTTGCCGCTCCTGTACTCGCTATTGGTAGTATTAAAGCTTTTGGATGATATTTCCTAAACATATTGTATTCTACTTCAATTCCGTCCATACCACCAATAAATACTGCTGCTGAAAATTCATTTTCAGAAAACATTTTTTGCCTCATATACTGTATACTGGAATGAATATCTCCAACATTTTCAGTAAGTACAACATTTTGAAACATTTCATTTTCGGGTGGAAAATCATCTTTAAAAAACAGCGATTGATAAAGCAGTACGTGTTGTTGGATTTTTCCTTTGAGTTGTGATTCAATCAAACCCTTTTCTTTTTCATTTAAAGGTAACTCCCAGTCCTCTCGATTAAGTTTGTTAATTAACATTCTTTCAATAACATAATATATTAATGGCGTTATGGACGGATGTCCACCCCATATAATCCTATGTTGAGTTAATGCTGAGCTTGCCAATGCTATAACAGCATCTCGGATAGCAATTATATCAGCTGTCTCATAGTATTTAGGGTGCCTTTCAGGTAATGGTATGCTTGCGGATAAGAAAATATTCTTCATAGATTTAAAATTTTTGAAACCAAGAATTGAATTCCTGTTTTTTAATTGTTGTTATTTCCAGTCTCTTGTTAAGCCATTCTAAGTGGTCTAACCAATAGTCTCTAATTGACATATCGTCATAAATCAGGTGAATTGAATCAATTTCTTTCTTTTCAATTCTCTGAATAAGTCTCTGTGAATTTTGACAATTTATAGATTGAGGAATACCAACAGTTGGTATGTACACAATTCTTTTTCCTGTAGGTAATTCTTGCGTGATATATCTGCTAAATTGCAAATTCAATTCAACCTTATTGTTATAACCTGCCTGAGTAAATTCAGTAATTAAAGCGTCTTGACGAGAAGCCAAATTCCTTGCTCTAGTTCCTTCAACAAGATTTATAATTTCATTGACTATTGGCTTTATTAATCGTCCTTTTGTTAAGTCTGAAAAAAATGGTTTGTCAAAATCACTATTTTTTAATTTCAATGAATGTGCTAATTGTGCAAATCTCTCAAAATCACAATCAGGCCATAATAAATGAACAATGCCTATTCTCTTAATGTGTGCTTTTTCAAGTTCATTGTTGCACCATTCGCTCTTGAGAAATTCTTTTGTGTTCAACATCAAAATCACGTCACAATCAGTCATTCTATGCCAAAGTTCCTCTTGAAACTCCTCACCTTTATCAACGGAATGTGTATCCAAAAAAACATCAAAATTATTTGCTTCTAATGCTTCATATAGTTGAATTGCAACAGTGCTTGATTCGCTTCTTTTATATGATATAAATATCTTTCTGCTTTTTCGCAGTAATTCAAATCCTTCCAATACTAAATTACATATTTTAGGGATATTATTCATGAACTTTAAACCATTCAAATTTTCAATTATTTTCGGGATTTCAATTGTGAAATCTTCTTTGAATATTGGCAAAATGATATTGCCATCAAGTTTTTGCTTTTCTAGAATATTTCTTGTGATGCCATCTAGATTATCTTTGTGTCCAGCATAAATCACGTATGCTGGCTCTGCACCAGTATATTCTGATATAGTTTCTTTTGTCAATATTTTGAGCAGGTCTTGAATCAATTTTAACTCATCGAACCTTTTTGATATTTCGAGTTTGAGTTTGTCAAATAACTCAAGATTTTCACCTAATAGAATCAATTGGTATTTGTATATCATAATTCACATCTTAATTGATATTGTTAATATTCTCCACCACCCCCTTCATCAACACCGGACATAGTGGTTTAATGGTATTTTTTAATTGTTCATTAATTCGTTTACGGGTTTCCAACGTATGATAAATTGTTACTATGGCTTCCTGAACTTTAATATCAGGAATTGGAATTTGAATTTCTTTGAACCGTTCCCATTCCAAACTAGCTCTTACGCTACTATCACTAATGAACCAACCATATCTGTTAAACTCTGGACGGTAAAACCAAAGCATAAGAAATTCAGGCAATACATTATTTTTATCTATCACTTCAAAAACCAAATACGCAGGGGAAATAATTGCAGGTTTATCAAAGGAATAAAGCACAACTCTTACGGTCTCGTCTCTGCCAACTTGCATTGCACTGTATGCAAATTGCTCTTTTTGAACTATTTTATATTTCGACAAATCAGTTTCGCCAACATTTGCTTTTGAAGGCATAAAAACTTTGTCAACGTTAATTCCGAGCAGATTGGATATTGCTTTGTTTTTATTTCTATTTTCAACTAATTGAACCAATTCACTTAAAGGTTGATGATTATCAATGTACTTTAATTTGTCCATCGAGGAATTGCAAATCAATTGCAAATCAGCCAAGCTGTTATCGTAGATTTTTTGGTTGGTTAGTAAGCCATTGTATAAGGCAACAAATTTGCGTTGTTCGTCAATTTCAGGAATTGGGATTTCAATTTCACAAAAGCGTTCCCATTCTAAACTTGCTCTTACACTACTATCACTGATAAACCAACCGTATCTGTCTGATTCAGGTCGTTGAAACCACATCATCATATATTCTGGTAAAAGTTCGTTCTCATCATTTACCTCAATTACAAGATACGCTGGAGAAATAATTGCTGGTTTATCTTCTGCATATAAGGCAATCCGAATGGTTTCATCTCTACCCACTTGCATTGCACTATAAGCAAACTGCCCTTTTTGAATGATTTTGTATTTGGACAGATCAGTTTCAGAAGTGTTGGCAACTGAAGGCATAAAATTTTTGGTAATGTTTATACCTAACAAATTAGTGACTGCTATATCTTTGTTTCGTTTATCTATCAAGTGAATGTAATCGCCCAATCGATTGTTCTGCTTATCTCTTAATTTAAAGTTCATAGCCTAATACTTTAAATGCATTAATCAATTGGATCTGCGATTGTTCTTCTTCTTCCAACAGAATTTTGAAGTCCTTTTGGATACGCTTCATTTCGGTATTAAAATCAATTTCGCTGTCGTGATCGATAAACTCAATATACTTGCTGGGGACTAACGAAAAATCGTTGGCCTGCAATTCTTTAAAACTTGCTGAATAGCAAAATTCGGGGATGTTTTTATAGGTAGTACCATAATTCTTCTGCTGCCAATTGTGGTAATTTTCGGCTACTTTGGCAATATCTTCAGAAACTAATTCGATAAACTGTTTTTCATATTCCGTTCCCCATCGTCTTAAATCCATAAACAGGATTTCCTTTTCACGGTTGCGATAATTTTTGACCTTTTCGTTTATTTCAACAGTTCTTTCCTTTTTGTTTTTATTGAGTATCCAGAGTGTAACGCTAATATCGGTTGTATAGAATGTGTTTCGTGGTATAATTACAATGGCTTCAACCAGATCATTTTCAATTAGTTTCCTGCGGATTTTATATTCTTCGCCGCCTCCACTTAATGCTCCATTGGCCAATATAAAACCAGCAACTCCGTTTTCCGAGAGTTTCGAAACCATATTGAGTATCCAACCGTAATTGGCATTGCTTTTAGGCGGTACATCATATCCACGCCAACGCGGGTCGTCAAGCAATTCATTTTCGCCTCTCCAATCCTTCTGGTTAAAAGGCGGATTAGCCATAATAAAATCAGCTTTAAGGTCTTTATGTTGGTCATTGGAAAACGTATCAGCTTCTTTTTCGCCCATATTTGCCGAAATACCCCTGATGGCAAGGTTCATCTTTGCCAGTTTAAAGGTAGTTTTAGTGTATTCCTGTCCATATATTGAAACTTCTTTTTTATTTCCGTGGTGGTTTTCAATAAACTTTATGGATTGAACAAACATACCTCCCGAGCCACAGGCAGGATCATAAATTATTCCTTTGTATGGCTCAATCATTTCGGCAATAAGATTTACAATGGTTTTTGGTGTATAGAATTCGCCTTTCCCTTTTCCTTCAGCAATAGCGAATTTCTTTAGGAAATACTCATACACACGTCCAACAATATCTTGCTCTTTGTCCTTTAATGTGTTGATTTCATTGATTTTGTCAATAAGTGAAGCAAGTTTCGTGATGTCTAGACCAAGCCGAGAAAAATAATTGTCGGGCAGAGCTCCTTTTAACGATTTATTGTCTTTCTCAATAGTATGAAGCGCTGTGTCAATTTTTAGTGCAATATCATTTTGCTTGGCATTTTTTACAATGTAACTCCAGCGCGAAATCTCTTCCAGGAAAAACACATTATTCTGATTGTAAAAAACAGGCATTTCAATGTACTTTTCTTTTCCTTCCTTTAACAGCTTTGCTCTTTGTTCTTCAAACTTATCACTCGCAAATTTTAGAAATATCAATCCTAATACAACGTGTTTGTATTCCGCTGGCTCGACACTACCTCTAAGTTTATCTGCTGATTGATAAAGAGTTTCTTCTATGCTTTTTTCTTTTACTTCCTTTGCCATTTTGCTTATTAAATCAATTAATTAAAGCCCCAAAGATACAATTATGAGAGCCTGTATAATATCGGATAAAATCACACTTTATAATAAATACAGGTAATTTGTCAGGGTATTGAATTCTATTAAATACAATTTTAAATTTTACCTATAATAATTAGCATTCCCCACACACCAGAAAAGAGTTTTCTCATTCCGGAGGTCAAGGTTATGCATCATCCAATCATAAGCTTTAGCTTCATAGATATAATCCAATTCAAATCCGTCAACAACGTTCAATTTTACTTTTTTTGAGTATTTATAACCTGTTCCCATTATGTATTCATAAGGAACACCGTCTTCTATTTCCTTTATTTTCTTCTCCCTGTCTTCGCCGGAAATATGAACCACAAAGATGTTTTTGACTTCTTTTCCATACTTCCTGATCCCACGAAGGATGGCTCCTGCGGTGATCCCGCTTCCGGTAGGGATAACAAGGTTTTCAAGATTATCAGGAATATTCCGTACCTGATCCGAGATACAATCAACAACAACCGGATTCAGGTCAACTTCAATCCCGAATTTTATAATGTAGAAATTCTTACCAGATCCTTCTTGTTGAAGTTTTTTCAAATGACTTAAGATTACATTATCATATGCAATATTGGCAATGTTTTCGACTGTACCATTATTCTCGCGGATAAGTCGAATAATCTTATTCTCTTCTAATGTTTTCGGGCTGAGTTGACCATAACCTACGAAACAATCAAGATTGTATCCTCTTGCAACACGACTTAAAATGAGACCCTGAGGTGAGTCTTTCTGGCAGGAAGTGGCAATCGCTGAATGATAATCCGATTTAATAAGTTCAAGGTTATGATGAATCAGATTAATAGCTTGCCTGACTTTTCCTCCATTGAGCATCTCATCAGGAAAAGGGCGGAAAAGATCATCTCTTTTATATAAGACCTGGTTGTATTCTTCAACTGGTGTTAGTTCGGAAGCTTTTCTTAAGAGTAAATCCATTAATAATAGAATATAAAAAGAGTAGGTAAAATTAGCAAATTTTGAATATGAATTGATATCAGAAACAACAAATATATTTTCTAACAATATAAGTTCTTATTTATATGATTAACAACACGTTAACTTTCAAAGAATTCTTAACTCCTTTCTGTCGATTTGAGAATATTTACATTATTTGATCTTTTTATTGATCCGGCTTTTTTTGCTCAAAGCGCATTCTTACTTTCGTGGTATTATATTAACACGCTGATAATGAGAGATAAAGAAGTTATCGCATTGAAAGGAAAGGTATTCATTTATTATTCCAACAAAGGCTTGGTTTTTCGTTATCCAACCGGTATTGATCCCAAATTACAGAATCAACCTGAAAACCAGAAAATCATTCAAAGCCTGGTTAAGAAACAAAGGGATATAGTTTACCATTACAGGTTGGAAAACGGGAATAATCCACCACGGGATTTTATCAAGATGAAAATGCGGAATGAAATGCTTCCCAACAATTCCACTCTACAGGATTATATAAAGGAGTTCATGACTTTTAAACAAAATGAGGTGAAGCATGGAAATATAAAGCAACAATCCTTAATAGAATATAAGAACCTGCAAAGCTCATTAACCGCATTTGAGAAAGCCTCAAAAAAGCATTTCCAATTGATTGAAGTAACCGAGGATATGGTAAACAAGTTTAAACTACATCTTATAAAGAAAGGACTGAATAACAATACGATCAAGAAACGATTGAAAAGTTTCAAAATCTTCCTGAACTTCTGTGAAAGCCGGAAATACCTGAAATTGAATTTTGACTACTCCAGGATAAAGATCAAAACGTATGATCCCACCATAGTTACCCTGACCGATGATGAGTTTCAAAAGCTGAAAGATTGGGAGCCGGGTAAATATCAAAGGGTGAAAGATTTGTTTTTGTTTGGATGCATGACATCTCTTCGGTATTCCGATATTCTATCACTCCGGGAGCATCATATCATGAATGACCAGATCGTGAAGCAGTCTGAAAAAACGGATATTCAACAAATCATTCCGCTGACAAAGTTATCCCGGGAGATTCTGGAGCGTTACAATTATAAACTTCAATTATTTACCACTCAATCCTACAATCGGTTATTGAAAAAGATGGGTCAGGAATCTGGCCTTTTCGATGCTGAAGTTGTATTGGTTGAACAACGGGGAAATCAGAAACTGGAAACCAGGAAGAAAAAATGGGAGTGCCTGGAGAGTCACACTGCCCGAAGAACGTTTATCACCCGTTCAATTACAAAAGGCATTCCTTTGAATGTGATCATGGGGATCACAGGTCATACCAGGATTGAAACTTTAACCAGGTATATGGATAAATATACCCCGACAAATGGGTACAGGGATTTGCTGGAAGAATAGAAGAGTACTTCCGAACCAAAATAGATTTACTTTTAATAATTATTCCAATCGATATGTTTAATAAATATAGTGACGGATATTGTCCACAATGCTTGTTGGAGGATTATGAAATTCCGTTGGTTGTAAATAATATGGATTTTTGGGAATGTCCTGTATGCCGGTTACAATGTCATTCTTGCACATTTTCGGTGTTGTCAATTATGCGGGAAAGGGGAGAGGGCTTGTTAAAAGAAATACAAGCAACATTTTGGATCAATAAATTTACCCTTTCACGAGGGGACAAGAAATCCATTACCGATTCAGATGGATCAATTTTTAAGGATGAAGAAGAATTGAGGGATTTTTTATTGAATGAAGTAAAATGAAGTTTTCATATTCATGATTCGGAATTAATGCCCAAAATCTATTAAAAATCATTTCACATAAAATTCCAGGATAATAATGAATTGATGTTCCATTCCTGATGTGAATGGATCTTTGTTCTGATATTCAACATGTTACAACTTTTTGGATCAAAAATTGATAAAGAACTCTTTTATATCAAAACCCAAGAGCTGCTATAATCCTGAAATACAGTGCGTTATAAAAATAGAAAATAATTACTTTCAATATGAATTTAAAATCATTTTAGGTAATTGTTTCTGGTACAAAAATAATTTCATTTAATGTATAGCATTCAGGATAATCTTAAATATCATTAATGTTTGAGACTCATTTGGAGTTTACAGTTAAGAGAATAAAAAGTATCGTTTTCCTCATTGAGCCTGGTATTTTAACGTAAGTGCTTGTGTGGATGACAAAATTATTAATTTACTTCACTAGCTATTTTTTTGTTGTCGGATTTATGCATTATTTCTACTAAGCTCAAATTTTGAATGTTTCGCAAATTAAATCATTAATCTATAAGCAATTATAAGATTTTAAGCAGATCCCAAGGTTTGTTTATCAGATACATTGCCCCATTTGATGTTAATTCTTCCTTTGTCCGGAAACCCCATAATGCGCCTACTGCATACATTCCCGCATTATTCGCAGTTTGCATATCAACACCGGAATCGCCAACATATATTATCTCTTCGGGACTAACTCCAAATTTTTGACTTATTTGCAGCGCAACAAAGGGATTTGGTTTTTTATGTGCATCCACGCTGAATCCAACTATTGCTTCAAATTTCCATTCAGGCAGCAAAGTGTGAACAATATTTTTAGTAAATTCATCCGCTTTATTCGAAAATACCGCCAGTTTAATATTACGGGAAACTAATTCGTCAAGTAATCCGGTAATTCCATCATATGGTTTAGTTTTATTAATAGCATTAGTACGATACTCTTCAATCATCAAATCATAACATTCATTAATTGTTGTTTCATTTCTATTTTCGTCGGGTACTGTTTTATAAACGAGATTCCGGATCCCATTGCCAATGAAATGTTTGTAAGACTGAAGGGAATGAATTGGGAAATTGTGATTTTGAAGAATAGTATTCATAGAATCTGCTATATCTTCAAGTGAATTAACCAGTGTGCCATCCAAATCAAATATAACTCCTTTAAATTTCATGATATTTGTCTTTCATGATGAATTACAGTTTAAATCAGTTAATGATGCTACTTTGTATGACGCCCAGATCTCTCATAAATATAAATAAGGAATATTCTTACAAATTCATCTTATTGGGTTGGTTTGATAAGATTATTCAAACTTCAGTAAATCTGCAATTTATACTTATTCATATCAACAGATTTTAGTTTTTAAATTAAGCAAAGCTTAGTAGCATTGAAAATTCTAATCTTTTTACTTTAAAAACGCTTTTCGAAGTTCTTCAACCTGGGCATCATTAATGGGTACCATTTTGCCAAAATGAGCACTTAATACTATCGATTTTGCGCTGAATTCGGCTACTTCCAGCCGGTCGAAAGTTTGCAGAAGTTTATCCCCGGTAAGAATAACCGAATCATTACTTACAATGATCGCAGGATTCTGCAGTGTTAATAGTTCGGGGATATGTGTAGTTTTCCGGAAATGAGCGCCAAAAGGCAATGTGGCAACATCCTGTAAAAAGATCCAGCTTTCGGGGATTGTCCTCACGTCAATAACGCTGTTTGATACACCAAATGCCATTAAATATGGCGACTGGGTAAGTATTACAGGATTTATACCCGGATTCCGCTTATAAATCTCCTGGTGCAACCACGAAGAACGGCTTGGTACTTTACCAGGCTCTCTTTTCCCGTCTTTGATCTGAACTATATCATTTAGGTGCAAATCCCATCGCGGCACGTTGGTAGGGGTTATCAGGAAGTCGTTATCCCTCCAGCGGGTTGATACGGTTCCATACGAACTGAGCATTAATCCATGATCGCTGGCACGATGGGGTTACCCAAACTTCTGTCTGAATGCCAACATTATTTTTCAAACACATAAAAAATCTGTCAGGATATTATCGGCTGAAGAGTTTTTCTTTACTGGCACTCGTTCGAAAATAAGATGGGGAACAGGGTTTTTTAATTAATGATTATTTTTTCATCTGTATCTTAAGACAAAAAATATCTACTCAGGCAAAACTTGATTGATCCGCTTACATTTCCAAAGTAACGATTATCAGAATAACTAATTTCTTCATACAATCACTGGATATTACGTTTATATCCTGAAAGATAATTTAGGGAAATGTTGCTGATAATAATATAATATTATAAAGTCTGTTGTAATTTGGATTGTTTCTGAATTGGTGTTTTAATTTGTATAAAATGAAATTAAGTTATATATCTAATATTGAGTTATTTGAAAATTACATATATTTGTACCCAATAAACCCCATATTATATTAATAATACCTTATTAATAAGGGAAAATATTTTCGCTATGCCTTCAGGTTACAATAAAGTCGATTCGACAGTTATGAATAAAATGAATAAAGTACAGGTTCTGAGACTTATTCATAACAAAAAAAACATTTCAAGAGCTGATATTGTCAAACTTACAGGTTTGACACCCCCTACAGTAACCAGAATTGTTGAACAGCTTATCAATGAGGATGGATTCGTAAAATATCTAGGTATTGGTGACTCGAATGGAGGGAGGCCCCCTGTGATGGTAGCATTTGATGGAACTGAAAGTTATGTTATTGCAATTGACCTTGGAGCTACTTTAATCAGGGGAATGTTGACAGATTTGAATAACGACATTCAGATGGAAATCCAAATTTCTACTGAGTTGGAGAAAGGCTATGAAGCAGTTATGGACAATCTAGCTACTGTTGTGGATCGGTTATTGAAAAGAAGAGGCCTTATTATTAATAAAGTATTAGGGATTGGGATTGGGATTGCCGGATTGGTAGAGGGGAAGAAAGGAGTGATAGAGTTTTCACCTGACTTCGGCTGGGAATCCGTTAATATAAATGATAGTCTTAACAAAAGAATAAGTCTTCCATTCATATTTGATAATTCAACCAGGCTTATGGCACTTGGAGAGAGGGCCTTTGGCATTGGGAAGAATTACAGGAATTTTACAGTTATAAATATTGGATATGGAATTGCAGCCGGGATAGTGATCGAGGGGGAAACAGTATTTGGATCTCAAGGGAAAGCAGGTGAATTTGGGCATATTATTGTTGATCAAAAGAGCAATATACAATGTCAGTGCGGCAATTATGGTTGCCTCGAAGCTCTGGCATCAGGTAGGCGTATTGCAGCACTCGGGAAAGAGCTTTTTGGGAAAAGGGAGTCGTTGATGATAAGTGAACTCTGCAAGAATGATCCCAATTTAATTGATGCAAAGTTGGTTTTCGAGGCTGCCCGGGCAGGTGATGATAATGCTAATAAAGTCATAGAGGTTGCTACAAATTATCTTGGAATTGGAATAGCCAGTCTTGTTAATCTTTTAGATCCGGAAGTGATATTTATGGGTGGAGGAGTATCGTCTAATGGTGAAATGTTTATTAATTCTCTTAAAAAAGCTACCGAGGGTTATTTGATTTCCAGGAAGAAAAATCTAGATATTCAGCCAGTTACATTTGGCGATTATGCTACTCTTACAGGAGCTTTTTCTTTGGTAGTTGATAAAATTCTCCGATTTGAATCATTGCAATAAAATCAAATTAATTGTTTAATCCTTAAATTCTGCGACATATTCGGGATTTTAGATATTCTTTTATTGATGTAATGAATCTCATATTTAGCCTATTCATTATGTGTAAGCATGATTGGCTTAATAGTTATATCACATAGATTTAGCCAACAGCAAAATATTTTTTCTTAGCATTTTATTTTTTTGAGACATCCTGTATGATGAGGAATTAGGCTCGTATGCCTATATTTTAGACAGTTTAATGAGTTATTATATTTGTGATTTTATAGTGTAAATATGGTTTTATGTAATACTTTGTAATAATATATTTAAAAGTACATTGAATATTAGAAAATGTATGTATATTTGCTCAGCTAAATTACTTACTGAACTTATATTAATATGTGATACGATGAAAGAAGTTGGGATAATTAACCGGGAAATAGCCTCGGCTATTTCGAAACAGGGGCACTCAGATTTATTAATGATAGTAGATGCCGGATTTGCTATTCCTAAAGGTGTTGAAGTAATTGATGTTTCCATTGCAGAGAATAAACCTATGGTTTTAGAGGTGCTGGCAGAATTAAGCCGTTTTTTTTCAGTGGAAAAGATGTTTATGGCAATTCAAACAAAGGAAACAAGTCCGTCTCTTTTCGCAAATATTGCCAGTTCTTTTGGAGACGGTGTTCCGATTGAAATTATTGACCACACAGCATTAAAGGAAATGAGCAAATCAGTAAAAACAATAATTCGTTCAGGCGATTTTACAGCATATGGTAATGTGATATTGGTTTCGGGAGCTGGAAAACGGTGGTTTTGCGAAAATGAAAGCTAATAACCGAAAATAATTGAAATACCAGAAAAAGACATTTCAACAATAAATTAATGCCGTAATCTTTTTAATCTTATGAGTAATTTAAAGATAGACACAATTGATCTGATTATTATAATTGTATACATTATTGGTATACTCTTTATCGGTTTGTGGTCTGTGCGGAAGAGTAAAATGACCAGTGAAAATTACTTCTTAGCCGGACGGGGTTTAAAATGGATTATAGTGGGTGCAGCACTTTTTGCATCCAACATTTCCACTATCCATATGGTTGGTTTAGCTGCATCCGGATACAACGATGGTTTGGTTTGGGGTAATTTTGAATGGATGGCTGTCTTCACCCTTATTCTGTTGGGGTTGATTTTTGCACCGTTTTATATTAAAACAAAAATTGCAACCCTACCCGAATTCCTAGAAAAACGATATGGACCAGCATCACGTACTTTTCTTGCATTTATGGGAATACTTGCCGCTTTGTTTATCCACATGGGAATGAGCCTTTATGCCGGAGCAGTAGTGTTTGAATCTTTTTTCGGAATCAGTGTTATACATTCCATCATATTCATTTCTATTGTAACAACAATTTATACTGTCGTTGGCGGGCTAAAGGCAGTTATGGTGACTGAGTCAATACAAACAATAATTCTAATTGCTGGTGCTATATTAGTCACCGTTTTTGGCATACTTGCCTTACCGGAGCATGGAATAACCACTTTCGCTGCATTTAAGGCCGCAGTGAAACCCGGACAATTAAGTATGTTGCATACTTCAGGCTCTTTGAAAGCACTTAGCCAGACCGCAGCAAGTACAGGATTAACCTGGTATGCAGTACTGTTAGGTTATCCGGTAATGGGTATCTGGTATTGGTGTACTGACCAAACACATGTACAGCGCGTATTAAGTGCCCGCTCAATTGATGACGCTCAAAAAGGCTCTTTGTTTGCTGGTGTATTGAAAATACTTCCTGTGTTTATTCTTGTTCTTCCTGGTGTTATCGGATATGTACTATTTAAAGACATTATCGGAACAGATGCAAACCAGACCTTTCCGGTTCTTATAAAAGAATTATTGCCGGTGGGTTTAAAGGGTATTGTTGCTGCAGCTTTGCTGGCCGCTTTGATGAGTGTGCTTGCAGCTGCACTTAATAGCTCAGCAACCCTTGTATCAGTTGATATTGTAAAACGGCTGCGACCTTCAACTACAGATAAAGGACAGGTGCTTATTGGCCGCATAGCAGCAGTAGTAATTATGATTATTGCAATGTTATGGTCAACTCAGGGAGGGAAATTCACCAGTATTTTCGAGGCTATAAATAAAATAGCTGCGGCAATGGCTCCCCCAATTACGACTGTATTTTTACTTGGTGTTTTTAGTAAAAGAGGAACAAAAGAAGCTTCAATTATAACTCTTAGTGTTGGTTTTCTACTTGGAGTTGTTTCATTTTGCCTCGACTTTGTTCCGATCAGTGGTAAAATGTATATAACTGAAGGCCTTGGGATACCCTTTATGATGCAGGCCTGGTGGTTGTTCTGTATTAACTGTGTTATTTATTATGTTGTAAGCTATCTTACACCAAAGCCAGATCCGGCCGTAATTGCTGAATGTACATGGAAAAGCCCTCTTGCAGTGATTACTGAAGGCAAATTTAAAGGTTTGGGAGATGTAAGATTACTGGCAGGATTGCTCCTGTTAGTTATGATTGTTTTATATGCAATCGTTGGGTAACTAATTACTCATTTTACAGAACCAATTAGTACTAGAAAGAATTTATTTCAATTAAAACAAATTATGAGACAAGCCATTATGATATCACCGGGGAAAATCGAACTTCGGGATATTCCGGAACCCGGACAATTAAAAGATGATGAAGTCTTATTGAGAATAAAAAGAATAGGTGTCTGCGGATCGGATATTCATGTGTTTCATGGTAAACATCCGGCAACCCCTTATCCTGTTGTGCAGGGACATGAATATTCAGCCATCGTTGAGGCAGTAGGACCAAAAGTATCCAGAGTGAAGCCGGGTATGAGAGTTACAGCCAGGCCACAACTTGTATGCGGGGAATGTGGTCCCTGCAAAAGAGGACAATACAACGCCTGCCAGAATTTAAAAGTACAGGGTTTTCAGGCTCCAGGTGTAGCCCAGGATTTATTCGTTACGACTGAAGAAAGGATAGTTATATTCCCGGATACCATGACTTTTGAGCAGGGAGCAATGATTGAACCTGCTGCTGTCGGGGCGCATTCGACCAATCGTACATCAGGTCTGAAAGGGAAAAATGTGGTAGTTGCAGGAGCCGGAACAATTGGCAACCTGGTTGCGCAATTTGCATTAGCCAGGGGAGCTGCAAAAGTACTAATTACAGATGTAAGTGATTACCGGTTAAATATTGCGCAGCAATGTGGTATCGGAGGAACCCTGAATGTAAAAAACATCTCTTTTGAAGAAGGTGTCAGGTCTTTCTTTGGCGATGATGGCTTTCAGGTAGGATTTGAAGCAGCGGGTGTTCAGTCCTCTTTGGATAACCTTATGCAATTTGTTGAAAAGGGAGGTGATGTGGTAATACTGGGAGTATATTCCCAGAACCCGGTAGTTAATATGTTCTATTTAGGTGAGCACGAACTTAATGTTTACGGTTCGATGATGTATCGGCATGAAGATTATGAGGTGGCTGTTGAAATGATTTCTTCAGGAAAAATAATTACTTCACCACTTCTTACAAGCAGTTTTCCATTCAATAAATACCTGGATGCTTATAAGTTCATTGACGAACAAGGTGATAAAAGCATGAAAATAATGATTGATCTATAAAATATTAAAATGAACAAAAAACCTATTGTTGCCGGTATAGGAGAATTACTCTGGGATTGTTTGCCCTCCGGTAAACAGTTAGGAGGAGCACCATGCAACTTTGCCTATCATGCAATGCAAGCTGGTTGCGAAGGTATAGTAGTGAGTGCAGTTGGAAGGGATGAATTGGCTGCTGAACTCAAGCAAGTTATTTATCAGCTCGGTTTAAGTACTCAATTTATTCAGGAAAATGAGCTTCCAACAAGCACTGTAACTGTCGAACTGGACGGGAATGGACATCCTGACTATACCATACATGAGAATGTAGCCTGGGATCACATAAGATGGGACAATGAAATGGAACAACTGGCAGGAAGACTGGATGCGGTTTGTTTTGGAAGCCTTGCACAGCGTAGCCCGGAATCTGAGCACTCAATAAAATCATTTATATCAGCTCTAAAACCCGATTGCCTTAAAGTATTTGATATAAATCTGAGGCAAAATTATTACACAGAGAAAGTCATTCTTGATTCACTGAATGTGGCAGACATACTAAAATTGAATGAGGAAGAATTGCCAATTGTTGCCAGATACATTGGTATTATAGGTTATGTAGAAAGTCAGCTTGATCAATTAATCAACATGTTCAAATTGAAACACGTTGTTTATACGATGGGAAGCAAAGGGAGTATAATTAAAAGTAAAGAAGAGGCATCTTATATGGAAGTTCCCAAAATAGAAGTTGCCGATACAGTAGGTGCAGGAGATGCTTTTACCGCCATTTTCATAGCAGGAATTCTGAATGGAATACCATTGAAACAAACACATTATAAAGCTACAGAAATAGCGGCTTATATATGTACACAAAAAGGTGCAACACCAAAGCTAATACAGCATATTTATTAAAAAAAGAAAAATGAAGGATTTTAATTTTCATCAGACAACCAAAATTATTTTTGGGAATGGTCGGATTAACGAACTGGCAGAAGTTGTTTTATCATACGGAAGGAAAGTTTTATTGGTCACAACACCTGCTGCCATTCCAGCACTACAGGAACAATATGACAAAGTAAAAAAGATACTTGCAGACAGTGGTATTGAAGTTACACACTTCGATAGTGTTATGCCTAACCCTACGGTGGAAATTATTACAGCAGGAGCAAGAATGGCCAAGGAATCAGGAGCTCAGGTGATTATTGGCCTGGGAGGTGGTTCGAGCATGGATGCTGCCAAAGCTATCTCTGTAGAGGCAACACACCCGGGCACAAGTTGGGAATATCTGTTTTATAAAGCTCCCCAGCCCGATGAAAGTAAGTTATTGCCGATTATTGCAGTTTCAACTACATCAGGAACAGGTTCGCAGGTAACGCAGGTAGCGGTTGTTACAAACACTGCATTAAGGGATAAATCAGCTTTATACAATAATATTTTATATCCGAAGGTATGTATAATCGATCCTGAATTAATGCTCAGTGTCCCGGAATTTGTAACTGCTACTACCGGGTTCGATGTTTTATGCCATGCTTTTGAAAGCACACTCAATCCCGGCACCGGAGCTTATGTTGATTTACTGGCATGGGAAGCCATTTCACTGGTAGTTAAAAATCTTCCGGCTCTTCTTGCTGATCTGGGAAATATTAAATATAGAGAATCAATGGCATGGGCTGATACTCTCGCAGGCTTGTGTATTGCCAATGCAGGAGTAACACTCCCTCATGGAATGGGAATGGCAATAGGAGGAATGTACCCAAACGTTGCCCACGGTGAATCGCTCGCGATCGTTTACCCTGCTTTTACAAGGTTTACATGGAAATCGGCAGTACTTCAATTTGCAAAAATTGCAAGGATATTCAACCCGGAACTTTACAAATTATCAGATGAACAAGCCGCTGAAAAGTCAGTAGAGGAAATGGATAATTTTCTAAAAAAGATTGGCTTATGGATATGCCTTAAAGATAAAGGAATGCCCGAAAGTGAGATAAACGCTTTGGCGATACAATGTATGGTATTACCCGATTACAAGGGAAATCCGAGGGTTGCAACCGAGGAAGAAATGATTGAATTGCTTAATCAATCCTATGTAAAATAACGTATCTGGATTTCTTTTACTTAAAATAAGCTCTTATTATTATGAATACAAAATCATTATTCCGGGTGTATGTTTTTTTATTGTTGTTGCAGGTAGCATTTTTACTGCCAGCCCAAACCATTGGCCAAACTACATACAGCCCGACCTGGAATTCCCTAAAAAACCATAATACGCCACAATGGCTCAAAGATGGCAAGTTTGGCATCTACACGCATTGGGGAATCTATTCTGTGCCAGCTCAGGGACCCAATTGTACCTGGTATGCCAACAGTGTTTACACGGATTCAAATTCTGTGGCACGAAAATACCAAGAGGCCACTTACGGTCCGCTTGAGAAGTTCGGGTATAAAGATTTTATTCCAATGTTTACCGGCGAGAAATTCAACGCCGATGAATGGGCTGAACTATTTCAGAAGGCCGGCGCTCGCTTTGCGGGACCTGTAGCCGAGCATCACGACGGATTTTCCATGTGGGATACCCGTTATTCAGTGTGGAACGCTGCCAGGATGGGCCCCAAAAGAGACGTGGTGGGCGAGCTTGCCAAAGCGATCAAAAAACGAGATATGAAATTCGTCACCGCCTTTCATCATGCCGAAAACTGGTTCTATTTTCCAACCTGGGATAAGCGTTACGACTGTGGTGATCCACGATATTCAGGCCTCTATGGTCCCATCCATGAGCAAGGCGCTTTACCCACCAAAGCTTTTCTCGACCAATGGAAAGGCAAGATTATAGAGGTTATTGACAAATATGACCCGGATTTCATCTGGTTCGACTTCGGACTGAGGTTGGTCACAGATTCCTACAAACAGGATGTTCTGGCCTATTACTATAATAAAGCCGCAGCTAACAAAAAAGACGTGGTGGTCACTTACAAATCGCATGACTTGCCAACTGGCACCGGACTCCTCGACCTGGAACTGGGTCAGGAAGCTAACCTGACATACTACGATTGGATTACCGATACCTCCATTGACGACGGACAAGGATGGGGTTATGTGAAGGGCCTGGGATTCAAATCGGTTAACAATTTGGTAGATAACCTTGTAGACCGTGTCAGCAAGAACGGTTACCTGTTGCTTAATATTGGCCCGATGCCCGATGGCTCTATCCCAGAAGAGGCAAAAGAACGCTTGCTAGGATTAGGAAAGTGGCTTCAGGTCAACGGGGATGCAATTTATGGCACAACTAGCTGGTCTGTTGCCGGGGAGGGTCCTACCCAACTGGATAAGACGCGCGAATATGGATTTAATGAGCAGAACGACTTGCTATACTCGGCAAAAGACATCCGGTTCACAGTTAAAGGCAACAACCTTTATGCCATCGCTCTCGACTGGCCTGGTGAGAAGGTGCTTATCAGGAGCCTGGCCCCGGAAGGAGTTACATGGGCAGGATTGTATCCTTCCGAAATCGCTTCCATCACTATGCTCGGGGACGGTAAAGAGCTGAAGTGGGAGATGACAAAGGAAGGCCTGAGTGTTGAGACTCCGCAAACGAAACCCTGCGATTATGCTTTCGTTCTCAAGATCGTGCGCAAAAAACCATTTGAATAATAACGACATGAAACGAGCCATGACAATAAATTGTCTCACAGAGCAATGATTATTTTTCATGGCGACTTCCATGTGACCCGTAAAAAATCAAAAAACTAACACATGAAAAAACCAAGCACCTTAATTTTATTATTGCTCATCCCATTGCTGATATTTGCACAGGAAAAGCATAAGGACAAGATTTCTGCTGTAAACACTTTTGAATCTGAATTGCATAAGAAACTGGAGAAAGCTGAGAAACCCAACCTGAAAGGTAAATATAAATCCGACTTCAAATCTCTGCAACAATATGAAATACCGCAATGGTACCAGGATGCCAAGTTCGGAATTTTTATTCATTGGGGAATTTTTTCGGTTCCTGCCATTAATGATTGCTGGTACGGGTACTGGATGTACCGCGAGAAGGAAGACTTGCCTGATTTTTTAAAAGACCATTCCTACACAGCTACCCGATACCATCACCTGAAGTATTACGGGCCTAC
The DNA here is from genome assembly GCA_903879715.1 of uncultured Bacteroidales bacterium. Taxonomy (GTDB): domain Bacteria; phylum Bacteroidota; class Bacteroidia; order Bacteroidales; family UBA4417; genus UBA4417. The sequence continues at coordinate 4,448 of CAIRMR010000150.1, read as the reverse complement.
TGATAAATTCGGGTATAAAGACCTTATCCCTCTTTTAACAGCTGAATATTTCAATGCAAACGACTGGGTCACTCTTTTTAAAAATGCCGGTGCAAAGTATGTCGTGCCCCTGGCGGAATTTCACGACCTCTTTCCCATGTACGATTGTTCTCTTACCGATTGGAATGCAGTAAAAATGGGTCCTAAACGTGATGTGGTTGGAGAAATACGGAAGGCAACCCTGGCAAACGGTCTTAAGTTCGGGGTCTCTTCGCATCGTGTATTTCATATGGATGAACAATACTACCTGCACAATGGGAAAAATGATGCTGATAACCCGGAATACTGGGGTTTATACTGGAAACCATTTAAGAATCCAAAGCTCGAAGATACGCTGTTTATCGAAGAAACACTATATCGCACAGTGGAACTGGTTAATAAATACCAGCCCGACCTGCTTTGGTTTGACGCTGGTACATACAAGCCACAATTCAGGGATTTCTGTCAGACAATTGCCGCACACTATTATAACCAGGCCGAAAGCTGGAAAAAGCCAGGTGTGGTTTTAAACTACAAATGGAATTCATTTCCGGAGGGAACGGCTGTTCTGGACCTTGAAGCCAGCAAAATGGATTCTGTGCATTATCCCTTCTGGCAGACCGACATGAGCATGTCGGAAACCTGGTCCTACTCTTCTGATGGGAAATATAAAACTGCTGAACAGTTGATTCACACCTTAGTCGACATTGTGAGTAAAAATGGCTCATTGCTGTTAAATGTCTCACCCCTTGCCGATGGCCGGATCCCGATTGAGGAGCAAAACAGGCTACTGGAGATAGGTGCATGGTTAAAGGTAAACGGAGAAGCGATATATGGCACAAGGCCATTTAAAAACTATGGAGAAGGTCCCACCAAATCAAATTCAGAAATGGTTCAGCAATTTACCTCCAAAGACATCCGGTACACCACAAAAGGGAAAACTCTGTATGCAACGGTTATGGACTGGCCTGAAGAAAAGGTAACTCTTTCCTTGCCGGTTTTTACTAAAAAATCGAAAGAAGCAAAAGTGAGCTTGCTCGGATATGATAAACCTTTGGTTTACACTATAGAAAATAACAGAATTTCTATTGAATTTCCGGCACTTTATCCCTACCAGCGTTCCTGTAAATACGCTTATACATTGAAGTTTGAAGGATTTGAAATTAAGTGACAACCAAAACAACAGCCAAAAGAATTGTTCAATAAAACAAAGATATAAAGATATGATAAGCACTAAAAACATCTCAGGAATTCTTGCCGTGGCAGTAATATTTATTATATGTTCCTGCAACAGCGGCAACAACCGTAATAATAAAGATGAAAACAAAATATCCACTGATAAAGATTTTCGAAGAGTTGGAATGGTTATTAAAATAGATTCGACCCGTCTGGAAGAATACCTTACCCTTCATGCCGATTCAAATCCGGGAGTTCGTGATCTTCTTGTAAAGTATAATCTTCGGAATTTTTCTATTTTTTTTACAAAACTCGATGATGGTAACTACTATGAATTTGGTTATTACGAATATGTAGGCAAAGATTATGACAAAGATATGGCAGCATTGGATGCTGAACCCCGAAACAAAGAGTGGCTGAAGATTTGTAATCCTATGCAGATTCCATTGAAGGGAGAAACTGCGTGGAAAAAAATGGATAAGGTCTATTTTAATTACTGATCCCGAGCGAAGCGAAGAATCTCCCAGGTGGTATTCCCCGCCGCTTGAGGTGCAATTGAAAAGAAATCCTTTTTTTTCGTCCGCTTGCGGCGGGGTAGTTCATTATAAGACCTACAGGTACAATCTCAAAAAAAAATCATATTGAAAAGTAAAGAATCAGTTGTCGACAAAAACCCAGAATCTAAATATGGGAATGTTGAAAACACAAAAATATTTAGGTCATTTAGCATAAAAAAAAATAACACTTAATTAATTGTATAATGAAAAACAATTTTTTTAAAACCATCCTGGTTGCTTTTATCCTGACGCTGTTCTCAGCCATGAAGCTCCGGGCCGGTGAACCCGTCTGCCATATTATGATCTGCTGCAAGGAATGTAACAACGGTTTGTCGTTTTTTGTAAATGGCAAATGGAATGCTAATCATGAATATGCAGATATCAATGTGGCGAGGGATATGTTGCAGAAAATAAAGGATGCGGGGATAAATATAGTGATTATCGATATGACTAACGCATCGCAGTGGACTATTTTTTGGGATAGGTCTTACCCTATGGTTAACAATATCCAACAGGTTTGCCGGGAGAAAAATATGCAATTCCTGCTTTTTATTGGCTCACAATTACCCGCTGACATCAAATTATCATGCAATATTCCTGCTGAAACAGACGCTTTTGACTTCTGGAATACTCAGGCTGAGAAAATCTGGAATACATGGGCGCAAGATCCAACTTACAGAAAATATGGCTACGGTGACGATCGCCCTATGATAATAGCTTTCGAACCATCGCAGAGCTACTGGAGCGCTTATAATGGCAGGCCGGATACATACAAAACCTATCTTTCAAAATTCTATATTGGAACCACCCAGGTAAACCAGGCAGTAACTCCCGGCGAAACAGACGGCTGGGGATACCGCAATTCAATTCAAAACACAAGCGGGAAAATCAGGTACACTTCTACCAACGGTGGAATTGTTCCCGGCACATGGTACAAAATCAGTCCTGAAGCATTCAGGAATGAGGTTCAATGGGCCAGCGAGTCCAGTGATTATAGCGTTTATGGCTCATACGATGATACGTGTGATGGAATATGCTGGGGAATTGCCAATACAATGAGTTCAACACTTTCGTATAATAAGTATGCGGTTGATGATCCCTTCGTGTATTACAACATCATTAAAAAAATTATAAAACCGAAAACAGCACCGGGCGCGCCTGTATTTTTGTATTCATCGGCAGGAGATAAACTGGTAAATTTAGATTGGGCTGATAATGTTGAAACAGATTTCGCGGATAAATATCATGTGTACAGAAGCAAAACGACAGGTGGCCCGTATTCTTTTGTAGCGCAAACTTCAGTAAGCAAATACGCTGACACCAAAGCTTCGAACGACACAACCTGGTTTTACGTGGTTACAGCCTTTGATAAAAATGGCTCTGAAACAGGCTACAGCAATGAGGCATTTGCCAGGCCGGCTGTCAAAAACAAATATGTGTATAAATTCGATTTCAATACTCCCGGTGATGCTGAGAGCTGGGTAGGAAACGGTGATGTAGGCGGTCTGCAGCAGGCAACCAGTCTGAACGGCATGGATGGAGTTTTAAAATCAAAAACATCTGTTACGAATATCGATCCCAGGTTATTTTATTACGGTTTGCTTTCTTTACCTGCAGACTATAAAGCGTGGAAGAGCCTTGAGCTTCGGGTAAGGCAAATTGGTGCAGACTTAAAGACTCCACAGCGATTCGACCCGCAGGGAACCATCGCTTATTTCACAACGCCCGAGGTGTTTTGCCCCGGCGAAATAAAATGGCCTGAGGTTCAAATAAAGTATGAGGCCGTCGGCGAATGGATTACCGCCATTGCCGATATTTCTGCTATCGGTAAAAAGGCACTGACACTTACTTTCATCGACCCGATTGGTAATTCAGCAGGTATGGGTAAAAACTTCGAGTTTGACTATGTTTATCTGACGGGCTATTTCCCTGAAGATACCATTAATTTACAAACTCCCTATACTGGCATAAAAATTCCGGGCACTGTGGAAGTTGAAGATTTTGATAATGGTGGTGTTAAAGTGGCTTATTCCGATGTTGATTTTGAAAATAAAGGAGGGGCGTATCGCATAACGGAGTCGGTTGATATTGGTAATAAGACCGGGGGTGGCTTTTATGTAGGGTGGTGCAACCCAGATGAGTGGCTGGAATATACAGTGAATGTAGAGACTTCGGGAAAATATAAAGCTACAATTTACTATGCGTCGGCATCGGCAGGCAACAAAGTAAAGCTGAGTTTTAATGAAAATAGCATTGCCGATACTTTAGAACTCCTGCCTACCGGTGGAGATCAGAAGTGGGGCGCTACAGATGAAAACATAAATCTGAGAACAGGAAAAAATCTTGCAAAATTCTCCATTATCGGAACTTCAGGGAATCTGAATTTGGATAAAATCGTTTTTTCGTTAGTAGAGGAGATTATTCCAGGCACAGGCACAGGCCTCGACAAATCCCTTTGGAAAGGTTCCGCTCCCGGAACATGGTTTAAAGACTCCATCTGCAGCCAGGTTTCCCCTGTAATTAACGAAGTATGGGCCGATGTTACACCAGGATGTGGTATAGCCAAGGATTTCTGGAACGCCCGCTGGCAAGGCCAGATAGAGCCTTTGTACTCCGAACTATATACATTTTATCTCACCGTGAATGATATGGGACGGGTTTGGATAAACAATCAACTGGTAGTTGATGGCTGGGTAT
>CAIRMR010000149.1 GCA_903879715.1 uncultured Bacteroidales bacterium | reverse complement strand
CTGTTGAATCCCGGATCACCCGAAGCAGGGCTCTGCGTTTCGTCTGCACTAATTACCGGGTCGACTCTTAGAATCACCCCGCCCCGGCTGCTGCCTGCAGAGTAATCAATATCTGATTCAATAACATAGGGTGAAGCGTATGTATTTTTTGAACATATGACACGTTTAGCGGACCATACAAACTGCAAGTAACCGGCGGTGATATCCGCTGCGCCAAAAGCGTTGGCGTCAACAGTTTCCCACTGATCGTAAAATTTTGTGTTGTCCCAAACTGTATTGAATGCCTGGCTGTACTTTGTACCAAAAGTTGTTGCCGGGCGGTTGTCCCATGGAGATGCAATTTGAACATTATCGAAGAATACAGTATTATCAGTTCCAGTAGCTGTTGAAGAGAAGTCAATAGTATGAACACCGTCGGTTACGGTAAACTCAGCTGTTGATAACAGAGTATAAGTTGCTGTAGTATTTGATGTTAAAGTGCTTATTTTAACTCCATCAACCGAAATATTTATAGGAATCATATCCAGATTACCACCACGTTGAGCCGATGAAAAATAAATTACGTACTTACCGCCTGCTAAATTTAAAACCTGATAAATATTACCTCCATTTTGAATAGCGGCACATTGTAAGCCATCAGGTGCATTTGGTTGTCCGTATGGGCAACCATTCTTCATAATTGCAGTATTACCTGAAAACACCCAATCCGAAGTAACGGGATGCCTTAAAACACCATCAGCTACAGTAACTTCCGGTGTTTCGAAGCTTCCGTTAATTACTGGAGTTGAAACTAAAAATCGATAAATACCCGGGTCGCTATCATTTATAAATTTCGACCCTTGTGCCCGAGATGTGAAAAAGAATACGAGACCTAAGGCAGTGAGAATTAACAGTTTTCTTTTTTTCATTTTTTCTGAGGTTTTAAATTTAATTTATTATTTAATTTGGAAATCTGCCGGAGTGCATACTCAGCCAGTGTTTTAAAGTGTATTACATCACTATTTTATTATTAATTTCTGTGTTTTAAAGGAGCTATTCCCTGTCAGCTTAACCAGGTAAATTCCTTTCGCCAGTGTTAAACTGAATGATTTTGTTCCGGCAAAGGATTCATTGCCGGTATAAACCGTTCTGCCTGCCACGTCAATAATCCGGATGCTTTCCACATGATGCTTACCTGTTTGGATAGTAATTCTGTCGGTAGCCGGGTTTGGATACACTCTAAAATTTAAAACCCCGTTATCGGATATTCCATTTATCAGAGTTTGAGCATAGAGCTGGCTTTGAGGGACTACTTCCATTGGATTTGAGGCACTGCTCCATTCGAGTTTTACCTTCGCTTCGCCTGCCTTTTCGGCAAAATCCACTTTAATGGGTACTTTCTGCCCTGCGGTTAATGCAATAGTTCCTGTTATCGTTTTCCCACTACTTGTTGATACCCAGCCATCAACTACCAGTTGATTGTTTATCCAAACCCGTCCCAAATCATTCACCGTGAGATAAAATGTATACAGTTCAGAGAACAGAGGCTCTATCTGGCCTTGCCAGCGGGCGTTCCAGAAATCCTTGGCGATGCCGCAACCAGGGCTTACATCAGTCCAGTATTCGTCAATAACAGGATCAATTTCGGAGCAGATGGAGTCTTTGAACCAGGTTCCGGGAGCGGAACCTTTCCACAGGGATTTGTCGAGGCCCGTGCCTTTGCCGGGATAAACAACATCTTTTTCGGTAAAAACAATTTTATCTAATTTCAAATCGTCTGCCGCATTTTTTACGAAGAACTTCAATATGTGCTTCCCTGAAGCAAGCTGCAAGTCAATTTCTTTGTTCGACCAGGTATCAATATTCCCGGTTGAGGGGAAAGAGATGACCCCTGTTCTATCATTGTCATCCACGTAGAGTAAGGCTTCTTTTCCGGCACCATTTGCCGCATAATTAATGCTTGCCGTAAATTTCCCTATTGCATTCACATTCGCGGTATATTCGAGCCATTCGTTGGTGTTCACCCAGCCAAGGTTGTAACTGCCTCCGGTTTTTGCTTCAATGTCAACCGATTCATTGGGCCTGTATGCGTTGCCGATATTACCAAAAGTTGCATCGGCATACGCTGTGCCGGCACCTCCATTGTCGAAATCTTCAAATTCAATAGTTCCTGGTATTACAAGGTCTTTATAGCTGGTTTGAAGAACAGGCTGGATTTTCGAGCTGCTGAAGTTATAATTAAAACGTCGGTCGGGTGCCGATTCTCCATCGGTAAAGAAACAACTAATGCTGTCAAGCTGCTGTGCGTTATCGGACCAGTGAAAATAGAATTCAGGTGTTGATTTATCCGTCAGAACTGCAGTTCGTGGCAAGCTCAATTCCATTTCATTGCCTGTCAATTTGTAAGGTATTGTAAATTCATTGCTCCAGCTTTTACCATCCCATTGTTTCAGTGTGGTTTCAGTGGTTGATTTTACGCCCAAATTCACTATATAATCGTATCCTTCCCAACCTGTTCCCTTGTTTCTGTCAATATCAATAAATAATAACATCCAGTTAGGGTCTGTACAAGGAGTCAATCCCTGGGCGGTCTTTACATAAAAGTAGATATTGTCGGTATCATACGTTGCTCTCGATTCAACAATGTCATTTCTACCCGTGGTATTTGTATATGTTACAGCGGGATCATAACCTCTGAAATTACGGTTTGCTACATCACCGGGGGCATCTTTAAAAACAGGCGTTACCGTACTCCATTCTGAAAAATTTCCATCTGTAGTTATAGTTTTTGGATCACTGATTGAATCCGGTTTTTGCATTCCTTTAAATTTTCGCACATAATTTATCAACTGATAATAATAACTATCGGTATGTCCACCTTTCATGGGTTGAATATCTCTGCTGAATTCGTGATTGTATTGATCGACAAACCAAGAATCTCCAGTTGCGAGAGTCTTTCCGCACATTGTAGTTCCACCAATGTCCTGACCTTGAATAAAACGCTGAGCTACCCATTCGTTCCAACGTGAAACAATAACAATTTGGGGATCGATTTTAAGTGCGTTATCCCATTGCTGGCGAAAGTAAATACCATCTGCCACAGTAGATGTTGTACAATTTCCTACACTCGCTGGCTGTTTTCCTGTTATCATATCATAGCTTCTTCCCCTGCTTCCATTAGCCGCTAATGCCGTTGGAACGCCATAACATTCAGGGATATTCGGATCTTCATCATAATAGTACTGCCCTCCTTCACTTTCATCCCATTTTTTTTGGTTTTTATTATAATAATCGGCCACCCATGCCCATCTAAGGGTAAAGAATTCCTGTATTTCCTTATTTTCTATTACCTCTAAAGGTTCTTTAAACATTAGAACAGGTTTACCCTTAAATCTATACCAAAGATCGGGGTACAGACCAGCCAAATAAAAATCTTTATATACGGATTCATATAATAATGCTTTAGAAGAAGTAGCCCAGAACATCAGATATGGGACAGGAATCCCTTCATCACGCATTTCCTGCATAATCTTGCAAAGTTTCATTAATGTATCCCAATAAGTATATCCATTGGTCATATCAATGTAAATAAAATCAATACCGGCATTTGCAAGCATATTCATATCCCGCCTGATTACCCAGGGATCGTCGCTATGATAATAGCCTACCTCAGGTTCACCCCAGAAGTGAAAAGCCCATCGTGGTCCAAAAACCTGCTGTCCGGCCAGGATTTTAGTATTATCGTAAACACCTCCACCTTGCAACCAATTAAGGTAAAATACTCCCACATATTTATCTTTTCGTGTAGTGCCGGTTTCTTCATAAGAAGGAATAGTTCTGTTTAAAGCATCAGTTGCTACCCAATTACTATTATTAATGGGTATTTGGGGACTCGATTTATTGGTAAAAATTGCAAGGCTGTCAATTACATAAAATGTTTGTATGACAGATGCAGGCGAATATTCAGTATTGCCCGGCTGATCAGCTTTAAGTTCTACCAATCCTTTTTCACCGGTCAGCGTTACTACATTATTTTGAACCTGTGCCGGCCCTGAAACAGATACTGTAACAGGTAAACCTGAATTTGAAGTTACATCTACGGCAAAAGGCTTGCTGGAGTAATCTTTATAGCCATTCAGATTAAAGGCACTTAACGACTGTGGATTTCTTACATCACCCTTATATTCTACAAATCTGATAAAATCTACATATACATTTCCGCTTTCACCGTTATTTCCGTCAATCGGATCTATACGAAAACTATCAATTCTCAGTGTAGATACCCAAAGCGGATTCTGAGTCAAATCGACATAAACTTCATGAAAATCAGTATCATCAGCAGGTAAAGGAATTCGGAAACCTGAATTTCCACCTCCAAAAGGAAAGATAATGAGCTGTGCACCATTTTTGTCAGTTGTTGTATTTTTTATCCTTATCCAAAGATATTTTATATTACCTGCATACCAGGTTCCTTGCGGAGTAAAATGAACCTGGGGATCATTACCGGTTACATTTAAAGCCATGGTTCCATCTGTCCAGCTGGAAGTACAATGGTATTGGGTCCCCCAACCGTCAAGGCCGTTCGTAAATTCCCATCTGTTCACTTGCTGTGCTTTCAGTCCAATAGACATGGAAGCTAAAAGAGCCCATAGTAAAAACCTTTTTTTGTTCATGATTGTATTTTTGGATTATTTATTGAATTTAGCTTTCAATGCTGAAGGAGGTATGTATTCCGATAGCATTTTCAATAGTATTTCTTTTTGCGACTTTATTCAATGATTAATTTTTGTGTTCCGAATGTTTTGCTCCCTGTCAGTTTAACCAGGTAAATCCCTTTCGCCAGCGATAAACTGAATGATGTTGCGCCTGCAAAGGATTCATTGCCGGTATAAACCGTTCTGCCTGCCACGTCAATAATCCGGATGCTTTCCACATGATGCTTACCTGTTTGGATAGTAATCCTGTCGGTAGCCGGGTTCGGATACACACTAAAATTTAAAAGCCCGTTATCGGATATTCCATTTATCAGCGTCTGAGGATAGAGCTGGCTTTGAGGGACAACTTCTATTGGATTTGAGGCACTGCTCCATTCGAGTTTTACCTTCGCTTCGCCTGCCTTTTCGGCAAAATCCACTTT
>CAIRMR010000148.1 GCA_903879715.1 uncultured Bacteroidales bacterium | reverse complement strand
TTTGCGCTCAATATCGTCGCGTTCCCGGCTCAGCGGCTTCCGCTTGAAGTCCTGGAACAAATACTTCTTGGCGCTGCAGACAAAGCAACAGAAGCCGGAATCAGTATTATTGGCGGCCATAGCATTGATGATACCGAGCCTAAATTCGGAATGTGTGTTACAGGATTGGTTCACCCCGAAAAAGCATGGAAAAATATCGGCGCACAACCCGGCGATGTGTTGATCCTCACAAAACCTTTGGGGACAGGAATTATTTCAACCGCCGTAAAAAGTGGCCTGGCTGATGAAACTGCTGCTGCCGAAGCCTGTAAATGGATGAAACAACTTAACCACAAAGCCTCACTGGCATTTTCAAAATTCCCCGTGAATGCTTGTACCGATATAACCGGTTTCGGACTGGCCGGGCATCTCAGCGAAATGACACGAGGAAGCAATGTAAATGCTGAAATTGTTTTCAGCCAGTTACCTTTTATGAAACAGGTAAAAGAACTTGCCCTGGCCGGATCCATTCCGGGCGGAACATCCAGAAATCTCGACTTTTATAAAGAATGGATCAGGTGGAATGCCATACTTTCTGAAACTGAAAAGCTAATGTTTTGTGATGCACAGACTTCCGGCGGATTACTTGTTTCAATTCCTGAAAAATATGCGGAACAGGTTCTAAAAGAGTTATCAGACCAAGGTGTTGAAAATGCAGTGGTAATCGGCCGTATTTCGGAAAAAGGAATAGGATTAATTGAAGTTGTGTAATTGATTTCGTCTTTTGGAATGTCTGAAATTAGAGCAGTTATAAATAATAGATTTAGACAAATCAGGAACTGGTTTTCCGGTTTGCCGCGTTATGCTAAGCGCTCAATGATTGCGGTCATTACATTTCTGGTTTTGTTTCTGATTCTAGATTTGATTTTTCCGGTTCATACCAATATCCGTTATTCGAAACTGATACTTTCGGATGATAATAAATTACTGAATGCCTCGCTTTCATCCGATCAGCAATGGCGGATGAAAACCGGGTTAAAAGAAGTAAATCCCTTGCTGATCAAAACTATGATCTATAAGGAGGACCGATGGTTCCGGTGGCATCCGGGCGTAAATCCGGTTGCACTGACCAGGGCGCTCTGGCAAAATATCAGCAGCGGTAAACGTGTTTCGGGCGCTTCAACTATAACCATGCAGGTGGTTCGTATGCTGGAACCACGAAAAAGAACTGTCGGCAATAAACTGATTGAGTGTATCAGGGCATTGCAACTTGAGCTTCATCATTCAAAAAACGAAATCCTTGAGTTATACATCAACCTCCTCCCCTACGGCGGAAATATCCAGGGAATCAAAGCGGCGTCTTTCCTTTATTTCGGACAGGAACTACAGGTTCTAAGCCTGGCACAGATTGTATCGCTTGCCATTATTCCGAATGATCCTAATCATCTCAGGCTTGGCATCAATAACGACCGGATTGTGAGTGAACGTAATTTCTGGCTGAAGAAACTCAGCTCTCAAGGTATTTTTGACAAAAAATCTTTAAATGACGCGCTGCTGGAACCGCTCACAGCCAAACGGTATGATGCCCCAAAACAAATTCCACATTTGGCAAGATTAGTCACGGCAACAAATCCTGATAATCCTGTAATCACAACGTTTATAAATTCCCGTTTGCAGGATTTTATCGAAAATACGGTAAGCAACGAAGTAAATACGTACCGGGGAATCGGCGTTGGAAATGCCGCAGTGGTTCTGATTGATAACCGCACGCATGCGGTTGTTGCCTATCTTGGCTCGGCAGGATTTATGGAAAACCAGTTCCAGGGACAAGTGGATGGATCTTCTTCGCTCCGTTCGCCCGGAAGTGCGCTCAAACCATTTCTCTATGCTTTAGCTATGGACCGGGGACTGATTACGCCAAAAACAATTTTGCAGGATATTCCTCAGAATTTTAACGGGTATCGTCCCCTCAATTATGATGAAACTTTTAGGGGAAGACTCAGTGCTTCTCAGGCTTTAGCGCTTTCGCTGAATATCCCTGCTGTTGACCTGGCAAACCGGGTTGGAGTTGATCTCTTTAACGAAAAATTAAGTCGGGGAGGATTGAAATGGATTGGCAAACGAAAGAAAACGCTTGGTTTATCCGTAATTCTGGGTGGTTGTGGGGTTACGTTAACAGAACTCACAAATCTGTATTCATGTCTTGCGACAGAAGGGATAAAATATCCGTTGCGCTTAACGACTGGTGATAATTCCACCGAAACAGACACTTTATTCAGCCCACAAGCAACCTGGATGATACATGAAATACTCACCGGGCTCAAACGGCCTGATCTTCCAAATAATTTTGAAAACTCAGTAAACCTGCCTCATATCGCATGGAAAACCGGTACCTCCTATGGCCGCCGCGATGCCTGGAGCTTTGGATATAATCCCGAATACACGGTTGGTGTGTGGGTCGGGAACTTTGATGGCACCGGTATTCCGGAACTTTCGGGTGCTGATTTTGCTACTCCGATACTTTTCAAAATTTTTAATTTCCTGACTTATAATCAAAAACCAACCTGGTTTAAACGTCCGGCAGGGCTTGATTTCAGGCTGGTCTGTAGTGAATCAGGATTACCTCCGGGCGAATCGTGTACAAATCTTGTAATGGATGATTATATCCCGGCAGTTTCACCAAACCGGAAATGCGATCATCTCATTCCCGTTTTTGTTAACGAAGCCGGAAACATTTCGTATTGCCGTTCCTGCATGCCGCAAGCCGGTTACCGAACCGATTTTTATCCGAATCTTAGTCCTGGATTGATTGCCTTTTATGAAGAAGAACAGATTCCTTATAAAAAAATATCAACTCATAATCCGTTATGCAGCAGGGTATATCATAACGACAGCCCTGTGATCACTTCGCTTACTGAAGGCAAGGAATATATTCTGTATGCTTCAGCAAAGCAACAGTTACAACTGGCTTTTACAGCTACTTCCGATGTGAATAAAGTCTACTGGTACATCAATGACAAGTTTTTTAAAGAAGCCTTGCATGGTCAGAAACTCTTTTTTACTCCGGATCCGGGATTAATTAAGATTTCATGCAGCGATGATAAAGGAAGAAATACGGATATACAGGTAAAGGTCACTTTTTTATGATCAATTTGCTGAATATGATGCCAGTCGGTTTTATTTAAAAATGTGATTTGAAATGCAATCCAGATGTTCAACTAGTTTACCTTAGTGGTTCAAACGGAACAATACCTAAAAAAAGTAAGATAAACGAAACAGAAAACTTTATGTACATCGCCTCCGACCAATTGATATTTAATAAGCTGACAAACAATGATTTCGCATTGTATGCCGAATTGACAATGAATGAGGATGTCATGAAATTTGTCACCGGCACAGCGCTTACCCGGGAAAAAGCAAAACTTAGGTTTCAAAAAGTCATTGATACCAATCTGGCAAGTGAGGACACCGGTTTTTTTATAGTGAGAAAGAAAGATAAGGATGATTTTATAGGCATAGTTAAGTTGGTTCAAATTACTGATGATCAATTCGAAGTAGGCTACATGCTGCTTCCTGAATATTGGGGAAAAGGATATGCTTCAGAAATGGTAGAATGTATGATTAGCCTTGCAAAAAAGAAACAAATCAATGAGGTTATCGGCATTGTTGATCCTGAAAACCCGGCATCCATAAGGGTTCTGAGTAAATTTGGGTTTCAGCTTTATGAAACCGGCAAGTTTGATGGGTTAGAAGCAGCCTTCTACAAACTGGCGCTTACTAAAACAATGCCTTTAACATATAACGAATAACTAATAACGTATCTAATGAAACTAAAATTCCTCGAAAACATAAATGAATATGACGAACACGCAGTTCGCCTCAACGACTTTGACAAAGCACAGGCCGCCCTGTTTCTTCAGATTCTGATTGATCTGACAAAGAATTCTCAACAATTCATCAATCTCTCAGATTACGAATTTATTGAACCAATAAATTGTGAGCTTATTTTACGGGTTTCAGAAACGGATGAAGGAATCACAACTGAAGATTACCAGCACTTTTTCTGTGACCTCACCCTGGAAGGGTACGCTGAAATAATAAAAATGATCGAACCCTTTTCCATTAAAGAAACAGACGCATACAGAATTTTATATGATCTGGATAACCCTATTGACTTTATTTTTTCAGCTGGTAAGGAAAATGAGATATTTAATTCATAATTTTTTTCTTTGCGCTCTTAATAAAAACTTTGCGTCCTTGCGGTTAATTTTTTTTAACGCAAGGACGCATTGAAGAGCAAAGGACGCAAAGTAGCTAAAAAATCCGCTGTTTACTACTAATACAACTTCGCTCTCTGTTCCTTCAGTTTATCATCTGAAATATAATCATCATAGTCCATCAGCTTGTCAATCATACCTTTGGGTCCGATTTCGATGATACGGTTACAAACAGTTTGAATAAACTCATGGTCATGCGACGACATCAGGATATTGCCTTTAAACTTGATCAGGGTATTGTTAAAAGCCTGAATGGATTCAAGGTCGAGATGGTTAGTAGGTGTATCAAGCAACATTACATTGGCATTGCGGGTCATCATGCGCGAAATCATACAGCGCACTTTTTCGCCTCCTGACAATACATTTGTTTTCTTAAAAATTTCTTCCCCGGCAAAAAGCATCTTTCCTAAAAATCCCCTCAGGTATGCCTCATGGGTATCCGTTGAATATTGAGCAAGCCATTCCATCAGGGTCATATCCGATTGAAATAATTCTTCATATTCCAAAGGAAGATAAGCTTTCAGTATGGTTTGTCCCCATTCGAAAGTTCCGGCATCAGCTGTATCGTGACCTTTGAGAATTTCGAAAAGAGCAGTCATGGCACGGGTATCGCGCGACAGAAAAACAATCTTGTCGTCCTTCTGCATGGTAAAACTCAGGTTTTTAAACAACAGGTTGCCGTTCAGACTTTTAGTAAGTCCTTTTACTTCAAGAATATTATTACCCGGTTCGCGTTCAGGCGTAAAAATAATACCCGGGTATTTACGTGTTGATGGCTTGATTTCTTCGATATTCAGCTTCTCAATCATTTTCTTACGACTGGTAGTCTGTTTCGATTTTGAAGCATTGGCACTGAAACGGGCAATAAATTCCTGTAATTCCTTTTTGCGGTCTTCAGCCTTCTTATTCTGTGTAAGCTGCTGGCGCAAAGCCAGCTGGCTCGATTCGTACCAGAAGGTATAATTACCAGGAAATTGCTGAACCCGGTTAAAATCAATATCCACTATATGAGTGCAGATTGAATCCAAAAAGTGCCTGTCGTGTGATACAACCAACACCGTATTATCAAAATTGGCAAGATAACTTTCCAGCCAGTTTACAGTTTCAAGGTCAAGGTCGTTGGTTGGCTCATCGAGTAAAAGATTATCAGGTTTACCGAAAAGTGCCTGTGCAAGCAAAACTTTCACTTTTTCCTTACCGCTTAACTCGCCCATCAGTTTGTCGTGAATATCTTCCTTTATCCCCAATCCACTCAACAGGTTGGCCGCGTCGCTTTCAGCATTCCAACCGTCCATTTCCGCAAATTGCTCTTCCAGTTCCGAAGCCCTGTGGCCGTCGTTTTCCGAGAAATCGGTTTTCGAATACAAAGCATCTTTTTCATTCATTACAGCCCACAGTTTCGTGTGACCCATCAGAACGGTAGTAAGTACGGTAAAATCGTTGAATTCGGAGTGATTCTGTTGCAAAACCGACAGCCGTTCACCCGAGCCGAAACTCACATTTCCCCTGGTACTTTGTAATTCGCCTGACAGCATTTTGATGAATGTAGATTTACCGGCACCATTGGCTCCGATTATACCATAGCAATTGCCAGGCATGAATTTCATATTTACATCCTGAAACAATATCCTTTTACCAAATTGAATACTCAGGTCCGAAACTGTAATCATTTAATTTTGTGTTTATTATGTGTGTAAAACCATGCCCCCTTAAAGGGATGCAAAAGTAGTCATTTTTGACTTATAAATAACTGTCAACAGCGCAGATATTTATTCTCAAAATCAGTTCCTGTTTTGACAACCGTAATACATCTATTTACATTAACTTTGTTTACTCACGAAATAATATTCGAATTTTTGTATTTACTATAAACAAACCAGTAAAAACAATCGTTTAAATTCACTTATGTTAGAAAAAATTATTGATTTCAGTATCAGGAATAAATTGATTGTAATCCTTTTCACATTTACAATCGCAGCATTTGGGATTTATGCAATTATCAGGATACCGGTAGGAGCCGTGCCCGATATTACCAACAACCAGGTGCAGGTAATTACAACTTCAGGTAACCTGTCAACCCAGGAAATTGAACAGTTTATAACAGCTCCGGTTGAACTTGAAATGGCAAACCTGCCGGGCGTAGTCGAAATCCGGTCTATTTCAAAATTTGGATTATCTGTAGTAACTATTGTCTTTAACGACCAGATCGGAACGTATTTGCCACGGCAATTGATAGCAGAAAAGATTAAAGCTGCTTCCGCCAATATCCCCGATGGTTTCGGGACTCCTGCAATGGGGCCGATTACAACTGGCTTAGGTGAAATTTATCAGTATATTCTCGATGTAAAACCGGGTTTTGAAGGTACGTATTCGGCCATTGAACTGCGCACTATCCAGGATTGGATTGTAAAACGTCAATTGTCGGGCATTAACGGTGTGGTTGAGGTGAACAGCTGGGGTGGTTATCTGAAACAGTACGAAGTAGCCATCGATCCGGCCCGTATGCGCAGCATGAATGTAACTTTAATGGAAGTGTTCGATGCACTTGAGGCCAACAACAGCATTTCCGGCGGTGCGTATATCGAAAAAACCAACCAGAGTTATTTTATTCGTGGCGATGGCCAGGTGAAATCGCTTGAAGATATTGGAAATATAGTCGTTAAAAATACCGGTGGAATCCCGGTCCTGGTGAAAGATTTATCTGTAGTTCATTTCGGCTACGCGAACAGGTTTGGCGCAATTACTGCAAACGGACAGGGTGAAAAAGTCCTCGGACAGGTGATGATGCTGAAAAATGCCAATTCGAAACTGGTAATCAACGAAGTTAAAAAGCGGGTAGCCGAAGTTCAGAAAAACCTGCCCGAAGGCGTGTTTATCAATCCCATTCTGGAGCGTAGCGAGCTGATCTCAAGGACTTCATTCACCGTAGTCGAAAACATTGTATTAGGCTGCCTGATTGTTATACTGATCGTCATTCTTCTATTAGGAAACGTTCGTTCGGCTCTCGTAATTGCTTCCATGATTCCGCTGGCATTGCTTTTTACCATTTCGATGATGTATGTTTTCGGGATCGATGCCAATCTTATGAGCCTGGGGGCCCTCGACTTTGGGATTATTATTGATGGTGCCGTAATTATTGTCGAATTTATTGCCATCCGGATAACATCCGGGAAAGCAGCATTTGATAGGTTGAAAGGTGATGAACGCCAGGTGTTGATTGATAAGATTACATTTAAAGGAGCTTCGCGGATGATGAGTTCGGCCATTTTCGGACAAGTTATTATCCTGATCGTTTTCATCCCTATCCTGTCGCTCAGCGGTGTCGAAGGGAAAATGTTCCGGCCTATGGCGTTATCATTCAGCTTTGCTATTATCGGGGCAATGATCCTGGGATTGTCATGGCTGCCGGTTGCCGCTTCCCTCTTTCTGAAACCGGAAAAGGAACACAAATTTAATCCATCCCGATGGATCATGAACCTGGCTTACCGTTCCTATACTCCTGCCATGCGATGGTCGTGCAATCACAAGCGGATTGTTTTAGGAGCGGCACTGATGTCATTGGTTTTAACAGGTTTTGTGTTTTCAAAAATGGGTGGTGAATTTGTGCCTACGCTTGATGAAGGTGATTTTGTGATTCAACCTGTGCTGAAAACGGGAACATCCCTTTCTAAAACCGTAGAAATGACTACACGAATGGAAAACATCCTTATCAAAGCTTTTCCTGAAGTAGATCAGATCGTTTGCCGCATTGGTGCTGCCGAAGTTCCTACTGATCCCATGTCGATGGAAGAAATTGATATGATAATAAAGCTCAAGCCACGGAAGGAATGGGTTTCGGCTGAAAGTAAAGAAGAACTTGCTGATAAATTCAAGGAGGCTTTATCTGTAATTCCGGGTATAGAGTATGAGTTTACCCAACCTATTGAAATGAGATTCAATGAACTGATCACAGGGGTTAGGGCAGACATTGCCGTTAAAATATTTGGCGAAAACCTGGATTATCTGAATAAAAAAGCCATTGAAATTAAAAGTCTTATTGAAGATGTTCCAGGTGCTGCTGATGTTATACTTGAAAAAACTGCCGGCCTGCCGCAGATGAGTGTTAAATACAACCGGAGCAAGATTGCCTATTACGGCCTGGATTCCAAAACACTCAACCGCTACCTTGCCATGGCTTTCGGCGGCGAAACCGCAGGAATAGTTTTTGAAGGCGAAAAGCGTTTTGATATGGTGATCCGCCTGCAAAAACAGGATCGAAAGGATATCGAAAATATCCGTAACCTGCAGGTTCCATTAGCTAACGGAGAACAAATCCCATTGAATGAATTAGCCGAAATCACTTACAGCGAAGGGCCAGCCAAAATATCCCGCGACAATACGCATCGCCGGGTTGTAGTAAGCGTGAATGTGCGTAACCGCGATTTACAATCGGTGGTTCAGGATATTCAGAGTAAGATTGATAAAAATATCACCCTGGAACCAGGCAATTATATTTCGTACGGCGGTCAGTTCGAAAACCTGAAAAACGCGACCAACCGGCTTATGTTTGCTGTTCCGATTGCCTTGTTGCTGATATTTATCTTTCTTCATTTTGCCTTTAAATCATTTAAAGATGCCGTTATGATTTTTACCGCCGTTCCCCTGGCAACTGTCGGAGGTGTTTTATTTCTGTGGATGCGGGGAATGCCATTCAGCGTTTCGGCAGGCATCGGTTTTATTGCGCTCTTCGGAATTGCTGTATTAAACGGCATTGTTCTGATCGAACATTTAAAAGAATTACAACATGGCGGAATGAAGGACATGCGTGAACTTATTCTGAAAGGTACCCGAGATCGCTTACGACCTGTGCTTTTAACTGCTGCCGCAGCCGCCCTGGGCTTTTTGCCAATGGCTATTTCCAGCGGATCGGGAGCCGAAGTACAGCGGCCGTTGGCTACCGTTGTAATTGGCGGATTGATTACTTCAACCTTACTCACCATGATAGCTTTGCCCTTAATGTTCGAGATATTTAATAATGTAACAGGCATACAGCTTTGGCCTTTAAAATTCATCCGCAAAATAAAACCACTTGTTATTGGCTTGATTTTATTGACTTTTTCAGCTGTATCGTATGGACAAACAAAACCGATCAGCCTTGAAGACGCTATTCAGATGGCTTTACAAAACAATAAGGAAATCAATGCGTATGCGCTGAAAATAGACGAAAGTAACGCGCTTAAACGATCTGCATTTTCGATAGACAAAACACTTGTCTATTATGGAAAAGACGAGAACAATATTGCCGAAAATGGCTATCCGCTCAATGTTTTTGGTGTGGAGCAGAATTTCAACTTTCCAACTTTATACGCGGCCCAGAAAAAAGCAAACACTATCAGCGTTTCAATTGCTGAAACAGAGTTTTACAAGCGTAAGCAGTTGCTCACAAAGGAAGTTTCACAGGCATGGTACGAAATCATTTACCTGATGAATAAACAAAGGATTTATCAGAAAATTGACAGTATGTACATTGGATTTATCAAAATTGCCGATAAACGCTACCAGAAAGGCGATATCAGCCGGCTGGATATGCTTAATTCAACAGCTAAACAGCAGCAGATAAATGTATTACTGAATGAATTGAAATATAGCCTTGCCAACGAAAATCAAAAATTACGGGCACTTATTCAATCCGACAGTGCAATTGATGTTGCTTTGCAAAACCTTGACCTGGTAAAAATCAGGAAAGTTATTCCAGATTCCACTGCAGGAATGCAGCTGCTGCGAATGCAAACCGATTATCAGAATGCAATGCTTAAGGTTGAGCGCAACCGTTTGTATCCCGACATTTCGCTTGGCTATTTCAATGGAACAAATTCCTATGCGGGCTCTAAAAACTACCAGGGATTTCAGTTTGGCCTCGGCATCCCTCTGTTTTTCAGCGAACAGAATGCAAAAATTAAGGCAGGCAAAATTGCTGTGGAGATAAACGAAAACATGAAGGCAAGCGAATTATCGATCCTTAAAGCAAAACAAGCCTCATTGATGAATGAATTAAGTAAATACCAGGAATCCATTGATTATTATACTACTTCAGGAAAACAGCTGAGTGAGGAAATAATCCGCACTACCGAACGCACCTATACAGTAGGCGAAATTGACTTTTTTCAGTTTGTTATGAGTATTGAAAACGCGTTGTCCATAACCCGCGACTACTACGAAAATGTTTCTAAATACAACTACCTGGCACTTGAAATCAATTATTTAACCCGATAAAAATGACTAAAATGAAATTATATACTCTCTTCACAATTATTCCGTTCACTTTGATGTTTCTGACAACAGGATGTGGTAAATCATCAAAAACCAATGAAGACACGAAAGTTGAAACAGATCAGTTGGTAAAGATTACAATCAAGCAGTTTCAATCGGACAGTATGGCGATCGGTACAATAAGTACTCAGACTTTCGAGGATGAAGTCCGTTGCAACGGATACATAACCGCTGCGGCTAACGGAATGGCTCAGGTTGGTACCCCTATAGCAGGAATAGTTGAATCCGTAAACTGTTCGATGGGTAGTTTTGTAAAAAAAGGTCAAACGCTGTGCATGATTTCGGGAAATGACCTGATGGCTATGCAGCAGGAATTTACTGAAACTTCAGCCAGGCTCAGGCGGCTGAAATCTGATTATGAAAGAAGTAAATCGCTGTACGATGAAAAGATTGGCGCTGAGAAAGATTTTATCGCTACCGAAAGCGAATACAAAGCCACGAAGTCAAAATACCTTTCATTAAAACTAAGGTTAGAACTTTTGAGATTGAATGTTGCAAAGATTGAAGCCGGTGATCTTTACGCTTCATTCTCAGTAATCAGCCCGATAAATGGTTACATCACAAAGCAGAACCTTGTTTTGGGTCAGTTTATCGAGCAACAAAAACTATTGGTCGAAATTGTTGATGTGAGCAAGTTGCAAATTCAACTATCTGTATTCGAAAAAGATATAGCAAAACTTAAGCCCGGACAAACTGTAAATTTCAGTTCGCCCGGCGAGAATTCCTTCAATAATAAGGCTTCTCTTGTTTCTATCGGCCGGGCTGTTAATCCCGATACAAAAACTGTTACCTGCGTTGCCGCTATTAAAAACAGCCCGCAAACCAGTCTTATAAACCAATCGTATATTGAGGCTCTAATTGCTGTAAACAGCAGTGAAGCAACAGCTTTACACAGCGAAGCACTTATTAAATCCGGGAAAGATTATTATGTTTTGGTTGTTGAAAAATCAGATAATGAGGCATATTACCTGCGCAAACAAAAGGTAACTATAGGCCGGATATCAAAAGGATTTACGGAAATACTGGATGATACCGATCTTTCAAAAGTGCTTATTAAAGGAGTATATAATTTGTCGGCAGAGTGATTGCCGGAAATAATTCGCGTTAAATAACTGCATATATTTGTTTTCAATTAAACTCACAGTTATCAGTCATATCTGCTTAACTTATTTTTGTTATCTTAAAATCGAATTATATATGCAATCCATTAATTAATAACCATTTACAAAACACTATATACTATTCACTCATAACAATTCCACATTAACTAAAATCCTGACCTAATGAAAAACAACACGTTCAAACTATTCCTGCTTTTAAGCCTGTTTCTGGCAAGTTCCGCCTTGTATTCGCAGCGTAAAGGAGTATCAACCATTGATTCACTGGATCAAAAGTATCTGAACTGGTACAATTTAAAACCTGCTGAAGACAAAAACCAAGGCGCTTCCGTTTCGCAATCCTATACTGAACTTTTGAAAAACAAAACGCCCGGAAAGAAGATTATTGTTGCTGTTATTGACGGAGGAGTTGATATTACGCATCCTGAACTCCAGGGGAAAATATGGATTAACTCTGACGAAATTCCAGGAAACGGAATTGATGACGACAAAAATGGCTTCGTTGATGATATAAACGGCTGGAATTTTATCGGCAATTCCAAAGGAGAGAATATTTTATTCGAAAACATGGAATATGTGAGGATTTTCAAAACTCTAAATCCCAAATTTGAAAAAAGTCTAAGTATCAGTGATATAAAAACTTCAGAGCAGGAATCATACAAACTATACTTAAACTGCAAAACGAAACTCCTCGGCGAACTGGATAAATATACCACCCGTAAAAAGAATATCGATGATTTTGAATTAAGGCTGAATGCCAATGAAACTCTGGTGAAAGAATTTTCAAAAAAGGATGACTTAACTCAGCAGGATATCGAGTCAGTTAAATCAGGATCTGCCCAGGTAATGCAATCCAAAGAATATTTGCTGGATCTTTACAAAAAGGGCTTTACACATGAATCATTGGTTTCGATGAAAGAAAGAACAAATGATTTTCTTGATTATTATCTGAACCTGAAATTTGATGCACGCAAACTGGTTGCGGATAATCCCGACGATATTACAGATACTAAATACGGCAACAGCGATGTAAAAGGACCAAGATCCTTTCACGGTACTTTTGTAGCCGGAATTATTGCCGCCAACAGGAATAATGGTATTGGGATAGATGGCATTGCCGACAATGTTGAAATTATGGTTCTCAGGGTTGTACCCGACGGAGACGAACGCGATAAAGATGTTGCTCTTGCTATTCGTTATGCGGCTGATAATGGAGCAAATATTATAAATATGAGCTTTGGCAAAAATTATACTACCGGGAAACAATTTGTGGATGATGCTTTAAAATACGCTGAAGAGCATAATGTGCTGATGGTTCATGCTGCCGGTAATGATGCAGTTAATGTTGACCTGGGAGTACATTTCCCAAGTAATACACTTAATGATGGCACAATAGTTAAAAACTGGATTACAATCGGGGCTACCACAGATATTCTTGACAAAAATTTCTGTGCGGTATTTTCTAATTACGGACAAAAAAGTGTTGACCTGTTTGCTCCGGGTGTAAATATCATTTCGTTATATCCGGGTAACGCCTATAATCAAGGTGATGGCACAAGCTATTCCTGTCCAGTTGTGTCAGGAGTTGCAGCCCTGGTTTGGTCATACTATCCTGAACTAACTTCTTTAGAACTGAAGGAGGTTTTAACGAATTCAACGATTAAATACCCTAAAAAGAAGGTTTACTATCCCAATGTTACTTCCGACAAGAAATCAAAAGTGAAGTTTTCGAAACTTTCGGTAACAGGCGGCATTATCAATGCTTATGATGCACTGGTATTAGCCGAAAAAATGGCAGGAAATAAAAGCGCCAGGAAATAGAACAGTATCTTTTTAGATATGATATAACTGAATTAATACAGAATCAGACCAAAATAGGCTTTGAGTTTAAACGAAAAGGCTGCCCATTCCGGACAGCCTTTTCTCGTTAACAGATTTTACTTAAATCTTATTCCTTTATATAACTTTCAATCGGAGTACAGGTACAAACCAGGTTCCTATCGCCCCATGCATCATCAATACGGGTAACGGCAGGCCAGTATTTATCCGGTTTGGCACATGGAAGCGGGAAAGCTGCTTTCTGCCGGCTGTAAGGCAAAGTCCAATCATCAGCAGTTACCATTTCAAGCGTGTGCGGCGCGTGTTTGATGATATTATCATGTTTGTCAACCTTGCCTTCTTCAATGTCAGCTATTGATCTGCGGATATCGATCATGGCTACGATAAAGCGTTCGAGTTCGCTCAAAGGTTCACTTTCGGTAGGTTCAACCATTAAAGTTCCGCCCACCGGAAATGCAACCGTTGGAGCATGAAAACCATAATCCATCAATCGTTTTGCAATATCAATTACTGCCACATCAGCAGTTTTCAAAAATTGATTGCAATCCAGGATCAGTTCATGCGCTACACGTCCTTTGCTGCCGGTATACAAAATCTTGTAATCGGCTTCGAGCCGGGATTTAATATAATTTGCATTGAGGATGGCATATTTGGTAGCTTCGGTAAGTCCGTTTCCACCTAATAGTTTAATGTATGCGTATGAAATAGGAAGAACCAATGCACTTCCATAAGGCGCCGCAGCTACAGCTTGAATTGCCTTATCTCCACCGGTTTTCACCAGCGGATGTCCGGGCAGGAAAGGAACAAGGTGCTCAGCAACTCCTATAGGACCAACACCCGGACCGCCGCCACCGTGAGGAATAGCAAAGGTTTTATGCAGGTTCAGGTGGCATACATCAGCACCAATAGTGCCAGGATTGGTAAGTCCAACCTGCGCATTCATATTGGCGCCATCCATATAAACCTGTCCGCCGTTTTCGTGAATAATGGCGATTGTTTCAAGGATACTTTCCTCAAACACTCCGTGTGTGGAAGGATAGGTTACCATTAAAGCAGCGAGATTATCTTTGTGTTTAACCGCCTTTTCGCGTAGGTCAACCATATCGATATTCCCGTTGGGATCGGTCTTTACTACTACCACTTCCATACCAGCCATGGCAGCACTTGCAGGATTGGTTCCGTGTGCCGAAGCAGGAATGAGGCAGACTTTACGATGGCCTTCGTTACGGCTTAGGTGATAGGCTTTTATAACCAGCAAACCGGCATATTCACCCGATGCACCCGAGTTAGGTTGCATCGAGATTGCTTTGAAACCGGTAATTTCGCATAGTGCTTTTTCCAGTTCACGAATCAGGATGTTATATCCTTCAGTCTGATCAGCGGGAGCAAACGGGTGAATAGCACCAAATTCAGGCCAGCTTAAAGGAATAAGTTCAGCAACA
Source organism: uncultured Bacteroidales bacterium (assembly GCA_903879715.1). Lineage (GTDB taxonomy): Bacteria > Bacteroidota > Bacteroidia > Bacteroidales > UBA4417 > UBA4417. The sequence continues at coordinate 51,995 of CAIRMR010000148.1, read as the reverse complement.
GCATTCAGCTTCATAGTGCATGATCCGAGTGGAATCATGCTGCGATTCAGTGCCAGGTCGCGATTCTCAAGTTTCTTCAGGAAACGCATCATTTCCGTTTCGGAATGATAGCTGTTAAATACCAGGTCCACCAGGTATTCCGAATGCCTGTCCATGGAAGGAGCAAAAGTGCGTATAAGCCCACATTCATCTGGATTGCAAACAAATTCAATAAACTGTTTTTTTGCGGCTGACGCAAAAATATGCAGTACAAGGTTAACATCTTCGAGTGAAGTTGTTTCGTCGAGACTGATCCCTATTTTATCATTATCTACGTAGTTGAAGTTTACATGACTTTCAACCGCCAGTTTACGAAGCACATCGATATTTACGCCTTCAGGAATACTTACAAGCAAAGTATCGAAGAAATTGGCGTTAAGCTGTTTGTAACCGTACTTCTGTACTTCAGTGGAAAGTACGCCAGTTAAGATATTGATATGGCGCGCAATTTCACGGATTCCTCTCGGTCCGTGGTATGCGGCATACATTCCGGCCATAATAGCCAGCAATGCCTGGGCAGTACAAATATTTGAAGTAGCCCGTTCACGTTTGATATGCTGTTCACGGGTTTGCAATGCCATACGTAAAGCACGGTTTCCTTGAGCGTCAACAGAAACTCCGATTATACGGCCTGGAATAAAACGCTTGTATTCTTCCTTTGTAGCAAAATAAGCTGCATGTGGACCGCCAAAACCCATTGGAATACCAAACCGCTGTGTAGAACCAACTACAACATCAGCACCCCAGTCACCAGGAGGTGTAAGCAAAGCAAGACTTAAAAGATCAGCAGCTACTGCAACCGCAATACCATTTTCATGAGCCAGGTTCACAAGCTTACGATACTCATGAATTTCACCATATTGATTTGGATATTGCAGCATGACTCCGAAAATATTGGCTTCCGGTTCGAAATCATTGCACGATTTTATCTCAATTTCTATTCCCAGGTGTTTGGCCCGGGTTTCGATTACAGCAATCGTTTGAGGATATGTATTTTGTGATACAATAAACTTGTTTGCACCTGCTTTAACGGCTTCGCGTGAACGGGCGTTGTGAAGCATGATCATTGCTTCAGCAGCAGCTGTTGCTTCATCAAGCAGAGATGCATTGGCCAATGGCATCCCTGTAAGATCAGTAACCATCGTTTGATAAGTCAGCAATGCTTCTAGACGACCCTGTGATATTTCAGCCTGGTATGGCGTATATGAAGTATACCAACCCGGATTTTCAAAAATATTCCTCAGAATGACACCTGGGGTAATAGTATTGTAATACCCCATTCCGATGTACGATTTGAAAACTTTATTTTTCGAAGCAAGTATTTTAATGTGGTTGAGATATTCAAATTCATTCATACCAGGCGGAAGATTCAGCGGTTTAGATAACCTTATGGAAGCCGGAACTGTTTCGTCAATAAGCTGATCGAGTGTTTCAACTCCTATTACTTTCAGCATCTGTTCCGTTTCATCCTTGTCAGGACCGTTGTGACGACTAATAAAATTATTGGTAATCATATAGTTATGTGTTGTTTAACGTTATAATTTACTGTGGCAAAGGTAATAATCTTACCGTGATACAATTAAAAACTTACCGTATTGTTGATTAAATAACAGGGATGTTGGTAAATTCTCTCCCTGAATTTGTATTGTATTAATCTACAGAACGTTTGGCATATTATAAAGTTAACAGAAAATAGAAATAAGAAAATAGTTTTATCGCCTGTTTGCGATTCTCTTTTAACTATTTTCCAGTAACTATTTTCTACTAACTATTTCCAAATAACTATTTTCCTTCATCCAATAGCTGCAATAAAACACAGAAAAACCTTACTTTTGCAGCCGCAAAGAAAATAATACAGGGAGTGAACGATTATGAAATTTAATAAGACTGTTTTTACCGGGGCTATGGCTATCTGTGTTGCTGCCATTTTGTGGGGGCTCGACGGAGTAGTTCTGACTCCCCGTTTATATAGCCTGGACATTGGACTGGTAGTTTTTATTTTTCATGCCCTGCCTTTCCTGCTGATGAATTTGTTCATGTACAAAGAGTATAAGCACATGAAGAATTTTACTGCCGGCGATGTGCTTATGTTTTTCCTGCTTTCATTACTGGGCGGCGCTGTTGGCACACTCGCCATTGTAAAAGCATTGTTTCTCGTCAATTTTAAAGCTTTAACAATAGTTGTTTTGCTTCAGAAACTTCAGCCGGTTTTCGCTATCACCCTTGCAGCTTTGCTTCTTGGTGAAAAGCTCAAACGTAATTTTTTGCTGTGGTCAATACTTGCAATTACTGCGGGCTATTTCCTCACCTTTGGTTTTAGCTTACCCGATTTTGGGGCAAATAACAATACTGCAAAGGCGGCCGGTTATTCACTTTTAGCCGCTTTTGCGTTTGGGAGTTCGACTGTTTTTAGTAAAAAAGTGCTTAGCAAATTCAGTTTCTTCACAGCAACGTTTTATCGGTACGGATTCACCAGTTTAATCATGTTTTTGTATGTTCTTTCAACCGGAATGCTGAAAGGTATCCCTGATATTACCAAATTCCAATGGACCATTTTTGCCATCATTGGAATTACTACGGGATCGGGAGCTATATTCCTGTATTATTTTGGACTTACCAGGGTTCGTGCAATGCTGGCAACCATACTGGAATTGTTTTTCCCTGTTTCGGCTATTTTATTCGACTACCTGGTAAACAACCGAACACTCTCCCTAATACAATGGGTAAGTGCAGGAGTGTTAATTTTTGCAATTCTGAAACTTAGTCTGGAAAAGGAGCCGGTGGCGTGAAATTTAGTGAAGGGAGACAAAACCATATACAATATTGTGATCACTAAAAGTCTTTATATTTTAATAAAGCAAGCCTTTGCGACTATTTTAATTCGTTCAATACCCGCAATGATTCAACAATATGTTTATCAATACGAATCTGAGAGTTAAAAATAAACTTTATAGTGCCTTGTTTATCAACAATATAAGTAGCCCTGCCGGGCAACAAGCCAAACAGGTCATCCGGAACACCGAATTGAGCCCTAAGGTCTCCTCCTTTATCGCTCAATAAAACAAAAGGCAATTTATGATGATCCGCAAAACTTCCGTGCGACTCTTCGCTGTCGGAACTTATGCCTATAACTTCAGCTCCGGCATCAATAAAATCCTGGTATTGATCCCGAAAGGCACAGGCCTGTTTTGTGCAACCGGCAGTTTCATCTTTTGGATAAAAATAGATAACAAGCGCCTTTTTCGAAAGTAAACTTTCAACATTGAAATTTTTCCCGTTTTGGTCAGGTAAAGTGAATGAAGGGATTTTATCCCCGGGTTTTAAAGCCATGTTTTCAGGTTTTTTAAAGAAAAAAAGCCACAAAATCATATAGAAAGTGTGGCTTAAAATTATATCTGTTAAAGATTAGTCTGCAAAGTCTTTCAACGTATCCATCAGTTTGCGGCGGGTAAAGAAAATCCTGCTCTTTACTGTGCCAATTGAGATATTCAGATGATCAGCAATTTCCTTGTATTTGTATCCCTGGTGGTGCATTTCGAACGGCATACGCTGATCAGCATCCAGTTTCGAAATACTTTTATTGATCTCTTTTTCCGAAAACTTTGACTCAGGTGAAGGGAAATCCGATTTACGTGGAATATTGAGATAAAATAAATCTTCAGTACTATCGATAATGGTATTGGCCTTTTGATTACGCCTATAGTTATTGATGAAAGTATTTTTCATTATAGTATAGGTCCAGGCTTTCAGATTGGTATCGGCAGCAAATTTATCGCGATTTGCCAGCGCTTTTAAATAGGTATCCTGAATAAGATCCTTTGCTTCTTCTCGGTTCGAAGTAAGTAGGTTAGCGTAATATTCAAGATTCTGATATAGACTTATCAACTTATGATCGAATTCTATTTGAGTCATGACGCTGGGTGTTTAATTAATACCATGCAAAGTTAAACACATTTATTTAGATTTAGTCTAAATAAAGTTAAAAAAATGTTAAATTTTCGGAGAATCTTGAAAGAGGAATTGTTCAATCCTCTTTATCAGTTATTTAGAGCAATTACAGACTGTACACTAATATACGACAATTTATTGAACAAATCTTAAAAACTGTGTTAAAAATATGTCATATTAAATATACATAAATGTAAAACGCAATAAATGAGCCATATAATACAATTTGAATATTCCGCAATTTTGAATCAGAACCTACACTTTTGTAATAAATTCGTAGAAATCAGACATTGTATCGAAAGATTTCACATTATCGGGAAGAGAAACAGCTGAATCCATTAAGCATTTGCCACCTATCAATACCTGTTTATCACCATAAAGATGCACCAGTTCCTTTAATATTTCTGAAATCATTTCTACCGGTAGTTTTGATGCAACAGATGTAACCATGAAATCAATATGATGAATCTCGAAAATATCTTTAAGATTCATAAGAGGTACGTTCTGTCCCAGATAAATTACTTTATGACCTTCTTTCCTGATCAGGAAATACAGGTACAACAATGCAACTTCATGATACTCATTTTCAGGAAGGAAGAGCAGAAATGTTTTGGAATCATTCCTGTATTCCTGCTGCCCGTCAATAGCCAGTATCAGTTTTTGCCTGATCAGATGACTGATAAAATGTTCCTGGGCAGGATTAACTGCACCTATCTGCCAGAGAATCCCAATTTTTTCAAGGAATTTATAGAGTAAATTTTCAAAAGTATATTCAAAGCCTTGTTTAATAATTGATGATGAGATAATTTTATCAAACCTCAGTTCGTCTAATTCTATCATTGCCATTACAAGGTTGTCAACCTGGTGGTCATTATCAATATCCTGATGTGTTAAATCAACCACACAGGTATGTAATTCCGCCGCCGACATACTCTGTATATTCGAAATTTTATATCCGTACTTATTCAGAATAGCTACATTCATCAACCTGCGCAGGTCTTCATCTGAATAATACCGTATATTCGTCTGGGTCCGCAGTGGCGTAACTATTCCATACCGTTTTTCCCAGATTCGGATAGTATGCGCCTTAATACCGGTAATTTTTTCCAGGTCCCTGATTGAATAGCGTATCATTATATGTTATTGTGCATTAGCCAGATAATAACATGTGATATCTGTTTTTGTTTAACTTTTTAAATAAAAGTTTAGAATTTACCTGGTTTCAGGTTCGTTTGTTCACTTCTCATAGTATTAAATTTTGAAATCATTGGCTGCAGAAAGAAAATTTCCGGCACCCGTATTAATAATCTTTATTATAGAATTAATACACTTCAATATTCGAAATCACCGGGCAAGCTTTGGAATCCGTAATCTGAATACGGATTTTCTCAGTGCAGACCGGGTCAATTTTTATAATCCGCTTATAACCTATTGTAGTTTCATTTGCCACCAATTGCCATTTATTCGTGTTCCATACTTCCATTGAAAATGATTTAACACGTTGACCCAGCTTTATATATTCCTGTATAATAATGTATTTAACATTTTTTTTATTGCCAAGGTCAATTTCGATGGCAGCGGTTTTGGTGTTATCGTCGGTTGCCCAGTAAGTTTCCTTATTCCCGTCAACCAGGTTTTTTGCCGAAAATTCCGGAGAATTACCCCGATGCGTGGTTGCAATTACTGTGGATTTGAACGCCAGGTTAACAGAAAAAGCATCGTCAAGCAATTTTTTCCATTGCATGAGTGATATGGAATCAACTTCGTTGAAAAGCCCGCGGCGGTCAGGGGGAATATTGAGCAAAAGGTTTGATCCTCGCCCAACCGATCTAAGGTAAATATCAAAAAGATTTTCAGCTGTCCTAACCATAGTATCTTCCCTCGCATGATAAAACCACCCCGGTCTTATTGAGACATCTACTTCGGCAGGGATCCATTTATTCCCGTTTTCATCACCTGAATTCAATAGTTTTTCTATTCCGCTTTTTCCCGCATATAATGTGTCAACGCTTATGGTACACCAGTTGGTTGCGCCAGCGTAACCCGATTCATTGCCACACCATCGGATATCAGGACCGGCATCGCTGAAAAACAATACCCCGGCTTGCATTTCACGCACCAGACCAAGTGTAACCGGCCACTGATAATAAGTTGAAGCATTTATGTTCCTTTTTTCACGCTTTCCTCCATAGTACCCATCTCCGCCGTTGGCTCCGTCGAACCACATTTCGAAAACCGGGCCATAGTTGGTAAATAATTCTGTCAATTGGTTACGATAATAATCAAGATACTCAGCAGTTCCATACGAAGTATGGTTTCGGTCCCAGGGAGAGAGGTACACCCCGAATTTAAGCTCATATTTTTGACAGGCAGCTGACACTTCCTTCACTATATCGCCTTTCCCATTCATATATAAACTATTCTTAACCGAATGTTCTGTATACTTGCTGGGCCAAAGGCAGAAACCATCATGATGTTTGCAGGTGAGTATCAGCGCTTTCAGTCCGGCAGCTTTCAGCGTCTTTACCCATTGCTCCGCCTTAAAAGCGGTTGGATTGAACACAAGTTCGCTTTCGTCGCCATAACCCCATTCCTTATCTGTAAAAGTGTTAGTGGTAAAATGAACGAAAGCATATTGTTCCATTTCGTGCCAGGCAAGCTGACGCTCAGTGGGGACAGGACCAACAGGAAAAGGCGCGGTTTTTTGAGCAAAGGTGCAAAGTGCTGTAAATGCTAAAATCAATAAGAACAGTTTTGACATAATTTTCGCAGATCAATATTTTGAATGATATTCAGAAGTGCCGCTGCAGGAATGAAACGCTTTTATTAGTATCGTGATTTTTTTTAGTCAAATCCCCCCTGTCCCCGATAAAGCTTCACAGGCTTATCTAATTTCAGCTTCACTACAGTAACATATTTATCCAATACATTTTCGGGGACATCAAAATATACAAGGCCGGGAACAGGGCTCCAGGAAATCTTGCCAACCACCTTAAAAGATAATTTTGTATTGCTTCCCACTACTGAAATTTCCTCAATTTTATTTACAAGGCCTTTAATCATAAAGGTTCCACTTGAATGCCCGTGCAGAAACAGGTAAAGGGTTGTTGAATCTTTCGACATCGTTGTCGGGCCATAAAAATGTCCTTGCGGAATTCCTCCTATGGTGTTAAAAATGGCTTCACCATTCTTGTTATTCCATGCTCCCAATTCTTTCAAAACATTTATTTGTTCAGCGGGAATAGTTCCATCTTCTTTTGGGCCCATATCCAAAAGCAGATTACCACCGTTCGAAATCGCATCAATAAAAATAGTGATTATTTCGTAAGGCGTTTTCCAGTTTTCATCGTGATGGAAACCCCAGTTGTCGTTAGTAGTCATACAAAGCTCCCACCAATTAAATTTAGGGCGTGTTACAGGGAAATTCTGCTCTGGTGTTGCGTAATCTCCATACCCCTGTAATCGCCCATTTATTATAGCTTTAGCGTTGTTTGTCAAAATCATATTCCGTACTTTTTCCGATTCCCATTGTTCGGCGCTATGTTCCCAGTCGCCATCGAACCAAAATAAATCGGGATTCAATTGTGCGCTGATTTCCTTTATCTGTCCCTGGAAAAATTGGCGAAACCTGTTCCATCGCTCATAATCATTTTCAATTTTGTACCTTGAACTATCTCTCAGGAAACCAGGATAATCGGGGTACGACCAGTCGAGCAAAGAAAAATATGCGCCACATTTAATATCTCGTTTCCGTAATTCTTCAAAAAACGGTTTTATCATATCCTGTTTTGCGGGTGTGGCTTTCACACTGCTCAGGTTGTTCATTTTAGTATCATACATGGCAACTCCATCGTGGTGCTTGGTGGTAATTACAGCGTACCTGGCACCACTTTCCCGGATAAGGTCGGCCCATGCGGAAGGATCGTATTTTTTCAGCGTAAAGCCTTTGAGTTGTTTCATATAATCAGGATAGCTGATCTTTTTATTATGAAAGCTCCAGGATTCATCAATTCCATCAACAGAATAAATGCCGGCGTGAATAAAAATACCGAGCTTGGCATCGGCAAACCATTGCATTTTTTCTTTGATATCATTGGGATTTATTTTCGATTGGGCGAAACCAGCAGAGGAAAGGCCTGAAAATAGCAAGCCCAGGAAGATACCTTTAAAATATTTCATGGATGTAAGGTTTGACATGATTAATTTTTTAAAGAAATGACTTAGCCAAATATTTCATAAAGATATGGTTTTTTAAAAACAGGAATGTAACGATTCTAAATTTTTGAAATCCTTGTAGCTACAATAATTTAAAGTAATTTTAACTCCGGTAAACCTTACAACAGTCTGTTAAAAATAATGTGAAAAATATAATTTAACTCAATGTTAATCAATTCTTTATATCAGCATTCTGTTATCTAAACTAATCTGATAATGAAAAAACTAATCCTCATTCCCCTGTTTTTTATCTTCATCCAGTTAAGCCAGGCACAGGTTCCTTTTCATCGTGGAGTGAATCTTACCCAATGGTTTGAAGCCGACAATGCTACTAAAATTCAGTTCCGGAAGTATACGAAAAAAGATTTTACAGATATTAAAAGCCTGGGGTGTGATGTGATACGTCTGCCTATAAACCTGCATGGAATGACTTCAGGTACCCCGGATTATATTATTGATCCGCTTTTCATTTCATTCCTTGATTCGGCAGTGAACTGGGCCGAAGAACTTAATCTTTATCTTTTAATTGACAATCATTCGTTTGACCCTGCAGTGAACACAAGCCCCGATATTGGCCAGATCCTTACCAAAGTATGGCCGCAACTGGCTGAACATTATAAGGACAGGTCAAATTATATTATTTACGAAGTTTTGAACGAACCTCACGGTATTACAAACCAGCTTTGGGGAAGCATTCAGCAACAAACAATCGATGCCATCCGCAGCAAGGACACCAAACATACAATAATTGTCGGGCCATCAGGATACAACGGCTATAACGATCTCGCCCAGATGCCTGTTTATGCGGACCAAAACCTGATTTATACTTTCCATTTTTACGATCCATTCCTGTTTACGCATCAGGGTGCCAGCTGGTCAACGCCTTCGATGGTGCCGCTTTCGGGAGTACCTTTCCCTTATTCCCAGGCTGAAATGCCGGTATGCCCTCCTTCGCTTGTCGGAACGTGGATACAAAGCAGCCTGAACAACTATTATGTGGATGGAACTGTCGCAAAAGTAAAATCGCTGATTGATATTGCTGTTAATTTTAAAAATGCGCGTAATGTAAATATTTTCTGCGGTGAATTTGGCGTTTATATTCCCAACAGCGATACCGTAGACAGAGCCTTCTGGTATCAGACGGTAAAAGATTATCTTGAATTAAAATCTATTCCGTGGACAATCTGGGATTACAAAGGAGGATTCGGGCTTTTTAAGAAAGGATCAACTGAATTGTTTGAATCTGATTTAAATGTTTCCCTGCTTAATGCACTTGATTTTACTGTTCCGGAGCAACATCCAACTGTGATAAAGGCAGATAGTGTGGGTTTCAGAATTTACGATGATTATGTAGGACAGGGAATTCTGGATGCAAGCTATTCTTCAGGAACCATCAATTATTATTCGGATCTGATTCCTAATAATGACCATTATTGCCTTTATTGGTCAGGAGGTCCGCAATATACTGCAGTTACTCTTGATTTTGTACCCAATAAGGATTTATCCAAACTTGTGAGTTCGGGTTATGCTTTTGATATGATTGTAAGGGGAAATACTACCGGAATAAAGTTTGATATCCGTTTCATGGATACAAAAACCTCAGATCCGCTTGACCATCCCTGGAGAATGCGGACCACAATCAGTGACGCAACATCAGGCTGGGATAAACGCTGGCACCATCTGCATATTCCTTTAACCCGATTTACAGAGCATGGGTCCTGGGATAATAATACCTGGTACACACCAACAGGCAAATTTGACTGGTCGGCCATCGACCGGCTCGAAATAGTTTCTGAATATGGTTCCCTTGATGGGAAAGAAATATGGTTCGACAATATTATGATTATCGATCAGGACACAGCAACCGTGGTTGAAGCAGGAACTCTAGGGATAAAACCCAAATCCGTTTCCGGTAATTCTCCAGGACTGACACTAATGCCAAATCCTATGAAAGGTTCAACAACAGTTTCCTGTTATTTACCAAAAAGCGGGCCTACAAGGATTTCGGTGTATAGTATTAGCGGGCAGAAAATTAAGGACATCATAAACAAAACCCTTCCTGAAGGAGCTTTTACGATTCTGTGGGATGGAAATGATGATAAAGGAAACAAAGTTCCTGAAGGAATTTATATCTGCCGACTGTCAACAAACAACACTTCGAAAAATGTAAAGTTGATTAAGCAAAGCAAATAACAAAATAAAAATTATACACACAGATTTAAACTCAACACTATGAATAAAGCTATATTTTCAATGCTATTCCTGGCCATATTCACCATCGGGGTAAGTAGTTATACTAATGCCCAGATTACCTCCGCCCAAGTGGATCAGCTTGTAGAAAAAGCTATGTCGAAATTTAACGTAGCCGGTGTTGCCGTTGCCATTGTAAAAGACGGAAGTATCGTACACGAAAAAGGCTATGGGCTAAAATCGGTCGATACCAAGCAGAAAGTAGATCAGAATACCAATTTTGAAATTGCCTCGAACAGCAAGGCTTTTACAACCACGGCTATGACTATACTGGTTGAGGAAGGGAAACTTTCGTGGAAAGATAAGGTGAAAAAATATATTCCCGAATTTACCATGTACAACGAATATGTTACCAATAATTTCCTGATCGAGGATTTGTTAACACACCGAAGCGGTCTTGGGCTGGGTGCCGGCGACCTGATGTTTTTCCCTGACGGATCAGATTTTACGATGAAAGACATACTTTCAAATTTCCAGTATTTCGAACCGGTCTCGGCATTCCGGACAAAATTCGACTATAATAACCTGCTTTACCTGGTGGCTGGCGAAGTCATTAAAAGAGTCAGTGGCATAAGCTGGGAAGAATTTGTGAAAACACGCATTCTCCTGCCTCTGCAAATGGATAATACGTACAGTTCCTTATCGCAGATGAACGACAGGAGAAACCTTGCGATACCTCATTCGACCGGAACAGGAACAATCAGAACCATTCCCGTGTACCAGGAAATGGTGAACGGTGCTGCCGGCGGGATTGTATCGAACGTGGATGATCTGAGTAACTGGATGCTGGTCCATCTGAATAAAGGTAAATACGGCAAAACTCTTGAAAACCGGCTCTTCTCAGAATCCAGCCAGCATGAAATGTGGAAATTACATACTATTACCGATGCAAATCCAAATCCACGGTATAACTCTCATTTTGCCGGATATGGATTAGGTTGGTTTTTGAGCGATACAAAAGGTTATCTGAATGTGAATCATACTGGTGGATTACCGGGAATGCTTTCAAAAACGATAATGATCCCGGATTTAAACCTGGGAGTAGTGGTGCTGACAAATACAGAATCCGGTGGCGGCGCTTTATTCTCAGCTGTTTCGCAAACAATTGTTGACAGCTATTTAGGCCTGGATGATTACAATTGGATTGACAAATACTACTCGCGCATGGAAGCTGGCAATAAAGCTGCTGATTCAGTAACCACTGCTGTTTGGAAAACTGTTGCAGCAGCAAGTAAAATCCCTGTTGAAACGCGTAATTATGTTGGTATTTATGAAGATAAATGGTTTGGCAAAGTTGAGGTATCAATTAAAAATAACCAGCTTTGGTTCAGGTCGTACCGGTCACCAAAACTCAACGGCCCAATGAGTTTTTACAAAGCAAATTCCTTTGCCATAAAATGGGAATACCAGGATATGAATGCTGATGCTTTTGCCATTTTCAGCCTGGATGAAGAAGGTAAAGCTCAAAGCATAAAGATGAAAGGGATTTCACCAAATATTGATTTCAGCTTTGATTTCCAGGACCTGGATTTACATAGAATAAAGAATTAACAGCTTTTAACTGATCGGTCTGATCAATAGGCATTTTAGCCACAGATTACGCCGATTACACTGATTGAATCAGCTTTCAGCAGTTTTTAAAATGAAATTCGATCATAATCTAATGAATATTTGTCTGCGTAATCTGCGCAATCTGTGACATATACATGTTTGTCAATGCTTTAAACGAATTAACAAGTTACAACAGTAGAACAACAATTATGCAGATGAGCTTCTTTCATATCTCGGCCAATCCTGTAATGTAATGTCTACTCTTTGGAAATGGAAATTGAAAATTGCAGCTTGAGTTTTTCAGCAGACCCTAGATACTTTTACCTGATCTGAAGTTCTATCACTGAAAGGCATAATTGTAAATAGCAGAGGCATAAAAAGACTCTCTGGAAAAGCCAGAGAGACTTACAATCAAAATAAAATCCGGTTTATTTATTTAGGAAGAAGCACTCCATCGATTACGTGAATAACTCCATTGCTGCCTTTAAGGTCAGTTGCTGTAACATAAGCAGAGTTACCGGATTCATCAGTGAGTTTTACTTTTCCTTTATCCAAAGAGGCAGTCAGCTTTCCACCACTTACTGTGGTTAATGTAACTTTCCCTTTCTCTTTTTTAATGGCTGCAATCACTGCGGCGGCATCAAGATTTCCGCTTACAACATGATAGGTTAGGATTTTCGAGAGTTGGGCTTTGTTTTCCGGTTTCAGCAAACTCTCAACCGTGCCGGCAGGAAGTTTGTCAAAGGCAGCATTTGTTGGCGCAAAAACAGTAAATGGGCCTGCACCTTTTAACGTTGCTACTAAATCAGCTGCTTTAATAGCGGCTACCAATGTTGAGTGATCAGCTGATCCGATAGCAATATCCACAACATCTTTTTTCTGACTGAAAGCACTCGTTGAAATAACAAGAGCAATCATAATTACAAATAAATTTTTCATAGTTTATTGCTTTAAATTGTTTAACGTTTTTTATTATAAGTTAAACATAACAATAAACCTTATGTTCAGAGTGAAGGGAATATTTATATGTTAAAATTCCTTAAATTTGAAAGATCAAGAGTACTGAAACCTGTTAATATTGTTTATAACAGTAACAGCGCTAATTTGAACTAAATGAAAAAAAATTTTTCATCAACCTTGATAATTCTTATACTCTTATTTTGGGCAACCGCCCTAAAAGCTCAGGCTCTTATTGATCTGGAATCCGGCCTTGTGTTTACAGGTTATAATGATGTTCGTATCCCCGGCGATGAGGGGACACTCTTTTCATTAAAGGATGATCTGATTCCTGAAGCAGAGTTTTTCTACCGGTTAAGATTGAATTACACTATAAAATCGCATCATACACTTTCGTTATTATATGCTCCTCTCGAAACTAAATCTGAAGGCAGTGTGCCAAATGATATTTTCTTCGAAGGTGTTGTATTTCCAGCCAATACTGAACTTGTGGGCACCTATAAATTCAATTCGTACAGGCTAACATACCGGTACGATATTGTGCTAAAACCAAGGTTTGAGTTTGGGTTAGGACTTACTGCAAAAATCAGGGATGCTGAAATTGCGCTTTCCTCTGCTGGATTAAGTTCAAAAAAAACAAACGTAGGATTTGTACCTATTATTAATTTCAGGCTTTTGTGGAAGGTTGATGATAAGTTTGGACTGCTTCTGGATGGCGATGCACTTGCCGCTCCCCAGGGGAGAGCCGAAGATGTTCTCATTGCTGCAACATATAATCTCTCCGACAACTTCAGAATACGGGCAGGTTATCGTATTCTCGAAGGCGGCGCTGATAATGATGAAGTCTATAATTTTGCTTTGTTCCATTATGCTTCTGTAGGCATAACCTATACTTTCAAATAAAAAAACCAACAAAAACACAATTATATACATTGATTGCTTAAAAATAGAAATAATGGACACACCAATATTATTTTGGATACTTTTCAATGCTTTTGTATTACTCATGCTGGCCCTTGATTTGGGCGTTTTTCACAGGAAGGCGCACGAAGTTTCCGTAAAGGAAGCGTTAACATGGACTTTCGTTTGGATTTTCCTTGCCATGGTTTTTAATACAATAATTTTTTATTGGAGAGGTCAGCAGCAGGCTCTGGAGTTTTTTACCGGATATTTAGTGGAAAAGGCCCTAAGCACAGATAATATCTTTGTATTTATAATGATTTTCAGCTATTTCCAGATTCCTTCAAAATATCAGCACAAAGTTTTGTTCTGGGGTATTTTAGGTGCACTGATCATGCGTGTGATTTTCATATTTGCCGGGATTGCACTCATCGAGAAATTTCATTTTACCATCTATATTTTTGGAGCATTATTGATTTATACAGGCTATAAAATGTTTTACCATACTAATGCAACGATAGAACCTGATAAAAATCCGTTAATCAGGGTATTTAAAAAGATTATGCCGGTAACACCTCATTTGCAGGAAGATAACTTTTTTGTAAAACTTGATGGTAAACGATTTGCAACACCTTTATTTTTGGTTTTAATTCTTATAGAAACAACTGACCTTATTTTTGCAGTAGATAGCATACCTGCTATTTTAGCAATAACGCAAGACCAGTTTATTGTTTATACTTCAAATGTGTTTGCAATTATGGGATTACGATCGCTCTATTTTGCATTGGCCGGTGTAGTACATCGCTTTTGGCTGCTAAGTTACGGGCTTGCAGTAGTTTTGGTTTTTGTTGGAATAAAAATGCTCCTTATCGATGTTTATAAAATACCGATCGAATGGTCGCTGGTATTTATTGCCACCACAATAGCCGTAAGTATTTTGCTTTCCTTACGGATACGAAAACCTTAATTTTATCAGAAAATGAGAAAGATAACCACCACAGAGCTAATCGAAAAAATTCAGGAAATCAGGGCATGCATAATTCATAACAGGGAGCGTCTTCAAACTGAAACATTTCCGGTACATCAGAATTATACGTATGCAGCCATAAACCTGGTTGACTATCTGTCGCTTCGTACTTTCGATATTCGGGTTAAACAGGGGAATCTATCATTTTTGGGCTTGTCTTCATTCTCATACGCTGAAAGATATGTGCTTACAAACATCGATAATATTTTATACCATCTTAAAACTATCCAGGGCCAAAGTGTAAAAGGATTGTCAAGGCCAGATAAAAGCACATGGAACTTTTTCACCACGCTTGAGTTGCTTACTCAAAATACAAACAGGCTCTTTGGCGAAAGCAACAACCAGATCAGCACCCGGATAATGGTTACATTGCCATCAGAAGCAGCCGGCGATGTAAAATACATAACTGATTTGTTGTTGAATGGGATGGAAATAGCCCGGATTAATTGCAGTCACGACAACCATGTGGTTTGGAAAAGCATGATTGATGCCATACACAAAGCCGCAAAAAAAACCGGAAAACATTGTAAAATATACATGGACCTGTCGGGGCCTAAAATCCGCTCAGAGAAAATTCATATACTCAAAACGAAAAATCAGAAAAAAGGCCAACTCATACTGCATATCGGCGATCGAATCAAATTATATTCTACGGAAGCCGAGCTGAAAAAGGTCATTAAAAAAAAGGTCCCGAAAAAAACTTTTGCTGCGTTGATTTCAATGAGTATTCCAAATGTAGTTGGAAATCTTGAAATTGGAAACAATATATGGTTTGACGATGGCAAAATTGGAGGTGTTATTGAGGATGTGTGCAACGAAAATGCAACAGTTATTATCACAAAAGCCAGTTTGAAAGGAACTAAACTTAAGGAAGAGAAAGGGATAAATCTGCCCGACACACATTTGCAGTTGCCTTCACTTACAGAAGAAGATGTTATTAATTTACCCTTTATTGCCAAACATGCTGATATTGTTGGCTATTCATTTGTAAGAACTGCTGATGATGTGAAACAACTGATGGATGCCCTGTCAAAGCTTAACCGCATGGATATAGGCATGGTGCTTAAAATTGAAAACAAAGAATCGTTTAATAATCTACCCGATTTATTACTCACAGCCATGAAATGGCCGAACATCGGTGTGATGATAGCCAGGGGAGATTTAGCTGTTGAGCTTGGCGTTGAAAGAATTTCGGAAGTACAGGAACAAATACTGTGGGTTTGTGAAGCAGCTCATGTTCCGGTAATCTGGGCTACACAAATACTCGAAAACCTTGCACAAACAGGTTTGGCTACCCGGGCTGAAATTACAGATGCTTCCATGTCGGTAAGAGCCGAATGTGTTATGCTTAATAAAGGTCCCAACATAATGGAAACAATAAAAACACTTTTAAACATTCTTGAGCGGATGGAGGCTCACCAGAACAAAAAACAAGGCACTCTCCGGCAGCTTTCTTTTGCAAATGAATTCTTTAACAAAGAAGTGGAAAGGTTCGTTTAATTCTTAAAAATTTGGCTCCATTTATTACTGCTTTAAATTTAAGTAAATACAATAGGTACTGCGAATTTTCAAAAGGATTGAAAGAAGCTAAAAGTGGTGAAACGCAGCAGATACCAGGTAATTACATAGCTTTTATTGCTTTGGTTAAAGCAAATTTGTTAGACTCAGAAATGTGGTTTGATTTTCAGATTTATTTAAAAAAATAAGATTTAAAGAATAAACAAATAACCAACTGTTAATTAAAATGGAAAATGTAGACAGTTCAAAAGTTGCTTATCTTTTCGATGGGCTTAAAGGCTATATTCTGCCTGATGACGAAGCTAAAGCAATTAATTCTTTTATAGTCACGGAAAATCTGTATTCTTCCGCGGCACGGGAAATTACAACCAAGCTCGAAAACCTGAATGATGAATTTAAACATGTGAAAGACCGCAACCCTATCCATCATATAAAATCGAGGATTAAAACGCCCAAGAGTATCATGGATAAGCTTAACAGGCTTGGTTGCGAACTCAGCGTTGAATCTGCGCGGAAGAACCTCACTGACATTGCCGGAATCAGGGTAATATGCTCGTATATTGATGACATCTATCTGATTGCGAAACTGCTTACATCGCAGGATGATATAGAAGTTATACGTACTTCCGACTATATTAAAAAGCCGAAGCCGAATGGTTACCGAAGCCTCCATCTTATTGTGACAGTTCCGGTTTTTCTTTCAGCCAGTAAAGAACTTGTCAAGGTTGAAATTCAGGTTCGCACCATTGCAATGGATTTCTGGGCATCGCTGGATCATGAATTGTCATTCAAACTTACTGATAAAAAAATTGCAGCTGTTACAGAGGAATTAAAAGACTGTGCTGATATTATTTCCAATATCGATAAAAGAATGCAAAATCTATATAATAACACATTACTTTCCGAAAAGACAAAAATTTAGGCAGGTCTTTTCAAGTTCCGAATAGAACTCTAAAGGAGAATTTCATAGAAATGCCGGCATCAAAAAGAAACTTCAGTACTAATGAATAATAATAAATTTGCATAATCACTTTTTTAAAACAACAACAAATTATAATGAAGGAGAGCCTGTTTTTATCACTCAGTTTTAGTCAGATATTTACCGATCCCGTTCACCTGATCCAATATGGTGGGATTGTCCTTTTACTGGTAATTATTTATCTTGAAACAGGATTCTTCCTGGGATTGGTACTTCCCGGAGGAGACTTCCTGATTTTTACTGCCGGTTTACTTTGTGGTACACATTATCTTGATGTTCCTTTATTCGTTTTGGTTGCAGCAATGATAGCGGCAGCTGTGCTGGGCGATTTTACGGGGTATGCCAAAGGAAAATGGCTTGGCCCGAAACTCTTCAATAAAGCTGATGCACGGATATTTAAAAGGGCTTATCTTGAAAAGAGTAAAGGATATTTTGAAAAATACGGTATGTGGGCATTTATAACCGGGAGATTTATGCCCGTTATCCGCACAATGATCCCAATACTAGCCGGAGCATCAGGAGTTCCATTAGTTCGATTCAGCTTCCTGAATGTAATCGGAGGAGTGATCTGGATTGGTTCGCTTACGCCGCTTGGATATTACCTTGGAAGAGCCTATCCTCAATTAATAAATTACAGTATCTACGTACTTATCGGATTTGTTATACTTGCTTCAATTCCTATGTTGAAAATTTTGTTTTCAAAAAAGAAAACGGGATGATACTTACTTCCGGTAATCTCACAAAACTTCGAATAAACCAATAGTCGTTTCAGGTATATTATTGAAGTAAATGGCACAGATTATATCTACGAAATCTATAAATTTTTAAGCAGGTTTTTGGATGGTTTCTTAAAATACTCCGATTATCAAAAACGTTTGTAATTAGAGTATGCTTGGAAATAGCAAAATAGCTGTTTGTCTATGCTTTGTCTGCTATTCCCACAATAGCCAATGCAAGGATAACTTACCATTCTATTCATAATCCATGCACATTATCAATTTGATTTTCCCCGTCAGGGGAAAAATATCAAAAAAAAACACAACTCCAATCCCGATTCCCCGTCAGGGGATCAACATAATACAATGAATATTAATGTCCTACGAACAATCCCGTGTTCCACTATCATTTAGCTATTGGTGTTGATTCCCTTCGGAAAAATCCAGAGATATTCGATTTTTGTTTTTCAGCAAGCCCTGACTAAAAATACGTTTTATATTAAACCAATGGCATGAGTAGCTAAATTAAGGATAGCTTACTGTTGGTTCATTTGCTTTTCCCAATTAACCGAAATGACTATTTCGTTCCTCCTGT
Organism: uncultured Bacteroidales bacterium; assembly: GCA_903879715.1. Taxonomy (GTDB): domain Bacteria; phylum Bacteroidota; class Bacteroidia; order Bacteroidales; family UBA4417; genus UBA4417. Next base: position 33,300 of record CAIRMR010000148.1, on the reverse strand, counting down.
CAATAAGCTGGAATGGCGGATTATATCCCAGAAACCTGGCATTACCGTAAGAGGTTATACCTTTTTCTGTCAGAATATCACGAAGCTTACCCGTATAAAATACCATATCTTTATCCGAAGCGAATCCGCCAAATTGAATAACCGCAACATATTCATCAGCAGTTTTATGAATATGCACATTGGGATCGTTAGGTTTTGGCAGGTTTTCTTCGTTGTATGACGATGGCATTACAAAACTCATACTCGAAACAGAATCGTTGATGTCCATGTGCACAGGCGAAGTCATCGAAATACTTGTGTTCGACTCATTGCCACCAAAAATGTAGCCTGCCAGTTTCCGAAATCCCGGACCTGACAATTCTTTGTACGTTTTGGCATCCGAATTAATTGTTGCTAATGTTGCAGATGGATAAAACCTGATCTCGAAATCCTTGTCTTTAAGGATAACAGTATACTTTTGTTCTTCGGTTTTATTAGCAGACATAAGCGTGAAGGATTGAAAGATTATTACCAGAAAAATAGCAACAGCGGCTATTACAAAAAATGTTTTCATATAAAATTGTTTTTAAAGAAGAAACAGTTGCAATATGTTTTTGTTCAACTTTTATGATTATTCGTTAAACAGTCAACGAGCTTTAAAAAATGATCTGCATTATTTCTTTTGAATCAGTGGGGATAAAAATCGGAATATTCCCTCCAACTCAATTTTTATTAACTTTAACCTTTTCAAACAGTTGTATAAGGAGACATTTAACTGATACAACTTTCAGGAAATAGATGGTTCAGTGGTTAAACGATATGTTTTTCTTACTATCAGGTTCAATGTTTGCAGGAAACTTAATTCTTTCCGCTTCAATGGCGCAGTCGGGCACGGAAATCACCAACCTCTTGTGTCTGCTAAACATCAGGAACACGCTTAGGCTCATTAGTATAAAAATCTACAAATAGGATAAGACAATGAGAGTGAAGATATCAGCGGTTAACAAAGAATTGAGAACTTCGGGAAGGATTTTTAAGCTATTGAACCCAACTTTCACTGAATCACGGATTCGCTTATTCGCCAGGTTGACCAGGAAATTCCTTCGCGGAAAAACGGATAAAAGCCTGTATTGCAGCGAACAGTGGATTTTAGGGGATGATAATTCTCAAATGCGGGTATGTATTTTCAAGTCAAAAGAACTTTTAGGAAAAGTTCCGGGCATTTTATGGCTGCATGGTGGCGGCTATGGGATTGGTGTGCCTGAACAAGGTATTGGGATGGCCAGGGCGTTCAACCAAAAGAAGCAATGTGTGATGGTAGCGCCTGATTACAGACTATCCGTTGATGCTCCATATCCTGCCGCAATTGATGATTGTTACATAGCATTACTTTGGATGAAAAATAACGCAGAATCCCTTGGTATTAATGATAGCCAGATTTTTATAGGTGGCGACAGTGCCGGAGGAGGCTTAACCGCAGCGGTTTCACTTTATGCACGTGATAAAAAGGAGGTGAATATAGCGTTTCAAATGCCTCTGTATCCTATGCTCGACGACCGGATGCTAACGGAATCTGCCACGGATAATAACTCACCGATATGGAACTCAAAGTCTAATTATTACGCATGGAAGTTATACCTGGGTGAGCTTTTCGGAAAAGACATTGTACCGGAGTATGCTGCACCTGCAAGAGCAACAAACTATATTAATCTCCCGCCGGCAGCAACCTTCATAGGTGACCTGGAACCATTTCGTGACGAAACTATACTGTATGTCGAAAATCTCAGGAACGCAGGAGTGAATGTAAGCTTCCGTATATTTGAAGGTTGCTACCATGCTTTTGAACAGGTGTGCCCGAAAGCAGAAATTAGCAAGAGTGCTATTGAATTTATAACAACAGAATATGAATATGCCGTTAAAAACTACTTTGCAGATCAGACAATTTGAAAAGAATTTTTTAAAGGGATCTAGCAAGATTTGAATGGAATTGGTTTAAAACGGCTGGAAGTCAGGAGTCGGAAGACGGAAGAAAGTGTTAATTTGTGATTAAATCATACTAAGAGAAGCGATTTGAAGAAAAAAATTGGCCAGCAAAGCTATACGTTCATAGATAAAAGAAGTTGCCCGGTTAGCTTCCGACTCCTGACTTCCGACATATTAAATTTCCTCTAAATTAACAGTATTACAAAATAAACAAGACATATTAGGTGAAATTGAAGCTTAAGCTAAATGAACTATTTTCTTAAAAATTCAATCATTAAAGCACCCGAAACAATGGAGGAAATTTCTGAAAAAAAAGCGCTAGATATCGCTACAATAAAAGAGTTGTGGTCGCAAACATACAATACCGACGGGAAGCCGGACTGGTCTCACATTTTTAAATACTATCACAAAGACATTGTTTTTCAGGATACCATTCAGCGTATTGAAGGAATTGAAAATTTTACTGCCATGTGCAACCGGCTTACGCAACGGACCAAACAATTAAACCTGGAAATTGTATCCATTGCCCAAAACGAAAACATTATTATTTTCGACTGGATAATGACCATGATGTTTAAAAAATACCCGAATACGCCAATGTACGGCTCAACTAAACTGACATTAAGCGACGATGGTTATATTTTGGAGCAAAGGGATTATTACGATTTATGGGGGGATATTTTTAATAATATTCCCCGTTTTGGTAAGATGTACCGTAGGTTTTTGATAAAGAAATTTGGATAAAGTATTTATGAGAAAAAAAACAGCGCAATACATCCGGGAATATAAGTGGTCGAACATATTTGCAATGATCAGAAACAACCGGTTAGACCCAAAAATATGTACTGAAAGTTTTAACAACAAACTTGTCGTTATTACCGGAGCTACTTCTGGCATTGGATACCATGCAGCCAGAAAATATGCTGCTCATGGAGCTAGCTTACTTTGCATAAATCGTAATTTGCAAAAATCAGAAGCATTGTGCCGCGAGATTGAAAGTGAATTCGGAGTCAAATGCGACTACAAAATTGCTGATCTGAGTAATTTGCAGGATATTCATCAGGTGGCAGATGAACTTTTAAATCTTGAAACCCCTATTGATGTCCTGATACATAATGCTGGTGTTTACCTGACAAAAAAAGAATTAACTCCGGAGGGAATTGAGAAGGTTTTTGTAGTTCAATACCTTTCATCTTTTATTATAAACTACATTTTAAAGGAAAAGCTTAAATCGCAGGAAAGAGCCAGAATTATTATGGTTAATTCCGAAGGTCACCGTTTTGCTGCATGGGGATTAAGGCTGGATGATTTGAATTGGGAACGACGTCGCTATTCCGGGTTGAAAAGCTATGGTTCTGCCAAACTCGCCCAGCTTTTATCCATGATAGTTTTTAATGAACATTTCAAGGATACAGGGGTCTCGATAAATGCAATGCATCCGGGAGCTGTTAAAACGGAAACAGGACAGGAAAACGGGCCGGTTTACCGTTGGTATAAAAGGAATTTTATTGATAAAACATTAAAATCCCCGGAAATATCCGCCGAAGCATTGTATTACCTTGGAGTTTCAAAAGAGGTAGAATTTGTTAGCGGGAAATTCTTTAATTTAACCACCCTGGAAGAACCTGCACCCCCGGCTCTTGACAAAGAAGTAGCTTACGAACTTTGGGGAAAAAGTCTGGAATTATCAGGATTGCAGGATTCAAAAGAGTAAAAAATTTCGTGGAATTAGTTTATTGAAATTCATGAAATAAAAAGAATATGACTGAAAACAGATACAATACCATCGTTGTCGGAGGCGGGATTGCCGGATTGACATCCGCAGCATACCTCTCGCGCGCAGGACAAAAAGTACTGCTCATCGAAAAAAACAAGGAGTTTGGAGGACTTGTTAATTCATTTAGCCGGAATGGTTTTCATTTTGAAGGCGGAGTAAGAGCCCTGGAGGATGCGGGCATTATTTTCCCCATGCTAAAGGATTTAGGCATTCAACTCGAAGTTGTTAAAAGTCCGGTTTCTCTGGGAATAGGGAAAGATGTTATTGGCATAGAAACGGTAAAGGATTTGGATAAATACAGGGAACTTCTGATAAAATTATTCCCTGAAAGTAAGAGCGAGATTGATAATTTCTTACGGATTATCCGAAAAATAATGAAACACATGGAGGTGCTGTATGGCATCGAAAATCCTGTTTTTAAAGATTTAATAAAGGACAGGACTTTCATTTTTAAAAAACTTTTACCCTGGTTGCCACGATTTATTTTTACTGTTGGAAAAATAAATCGCATGAATATGCCTGTTGAGGATTATTTAAAAACAGTGGTCAAAAATCCTTCTCTTCGTGATATGATTTCACAGCATTTCTTTAAAAACACACCTGCCTTTTTTGCACTGAGCTATTTTTCCTTGTACATTGACTATTTCTATCCAAAAGGGGGTGTTGGAAAACTATCGGATGCCTTGAAAAATAAAATTACTGAATTCGGGGGCGGGTTAAAACCAGAAACAAAAATTATTGAAGTTCAGGCTGATAACAAGCTTGTCATAGACCAAAACAACCTCAGTTACAACTATGATAATTTGATATGGGCCAACGATTTAAAATCACTTTATAAAATCACATCTACCGAAGGTTTATCTCTAAAAATCAAAATAAAATTTGAGGAAACAAAAAGCAGCATGTTGCAAAGCCGTGGAACGGATTCAGTGTTCTCTTTATTTTTAGAAGTAGATGAGCCCCTCGAAAGTTTCAGGAAAATTGCTCACGGACATTTCTTTTACACCCCTTCAAAAACCGGGTTAGGCGAAACACATCGGGAGGAACTAAATAAACTGCTTCATGATTTCGGGAATATCAAAAAAGAGGAAATTCTGGCCTGGCTTGACAAATTTACCAAATTGAACACTTACGAAATTTCTATTCCCGGGCTTAAAGACCCCGAATTGGTTCCTCCGGGCCAAACAGGAATCATTATAAGTTTTCTGGCAGAATACGACTTGTTTAAAGAAATTCGCAAAGCAGGATGGCTCGATGAGTTTACCGTTGAGATAGAGAATCGTATGATCAACGTACTCAGCGAATCGGTTTACCCGATGCTAAAAGATAAAATTATTGGCCGTTTTTCATTTACCCCCTTACACATAGAAAACAGAGTAGGTAGTTCTGAAGGAGCTATTGTTGGTTGGTCATTTCAAAAAAAGATGCCTGTTGTAAATAAAATCCAGATATCAGATCGTTCCGTGTTTACAGCAATACCTTCTGTTTATCAGGCAGGACAATGGGCATACAGTCCCGCAGGCGTGCCAATGTCAATACTTACCGGCAAACTTGCGGCGGATAAAGTGCTTAAAAATAAAATATGAAAGTATTACCTCTGCTATACTAAACCTGAATTCCTGACGCAAATAATTGGTTAGTAATTACTTATTAGAATAGTGATTTGAATTTTGTACATTAAGACTATTTATATTTGAAGATTATTAAGTTAATACCAGATACGGGTTTGAATCTGCATTTATTTGCAAGAGTGAAAATCAATTGTAAATTTGTTAGCAACTCTGATGAATCTCCTTGCAAAAAAAACCTTTAGATAAATTAACTCTCTAATAGTCCAGCGATGAAACTTAAATTGTTAGCCACCTTTTTTTTATCCTTTATTTTATCCTCGGTCTTATCTATATCAGCCTTCGCACAGAAGAATACTCCGGCTTTAACCCTGGAAGATATTTATAAGAATGACGTGTACCGCGACAAAAGCTATGGCCCTATCCGCTGGAGCAACGACAGCAAAGGCTACCTGGCTTTTGAAATTAGCAATGAGGTGAAGGGAAGGGATATTGTGAAGTACGACGCTGAAACAGGGAGCCGATCGGTTGTTTGTTCAGCAAAATCGCTTATACCCGAAGGGCAAACCGCTCCGCTTAGCGTTTCGGATTACATATGGTCGGCCGACAACAGTAAACTGCTGATTTTCACCAACACCCGCAGAGTGTGGCGATACCATACAAAGGGTGATTATTGGGTTTATGATCTTAAATCGGGCAAACTTCGTCAGCTGGGCAAAACTATGGAACCGGCTACCATGATGTTTGCAAAATTTTCTCCTGATGGTTTACGGGTAGCCTATGTGAGTAAGTTAAATATTTATGTTGAAGAGCTGGAATCGGGCAAGGTCACCCAGGTCACTACCGATGGCAGGAGGGATATAATAAATGGAACATTTGACTGGGTTTACGAAGAGGAACTTGACTGCAGGGACGGATTCAGATGGAGCCCTGATGGAAGGAATATTGCCTATTGGCAGTCGGATACCAAGGGAATTGGCACTTTCTACATGATCAATAATGTGGATTCTATATATCCCACTTTGATTCCGATCCCATATCCAAAAGTAGGAACGGCTAACTCTGCGGTTAAAATTGGCATTGTACCGGCACAGGGAGGTACTACCAAATGGTTTGATGTACCCGGCGATCCGCGCAATAATTACCTGGCACGAATGGATTTTATTCCGAACTCAGGTGACGTAATGATACAGCAGCTTAACCGGCTTCAGAATACCAACAAGGTGTGGATCGGAAATACGGCAACCATGGCGCTGACTAATATTCTGACTGATTCCGATAAATACTTCCTCGATATACATGATAATATCAAATGGCTCGAGCATGAGAAGTATTTTACCTGGACCAGCGAGAAAGACGGATGGCTTCGTTTATACCTGGTTTCAAGAGACGGGAAAAGTATACAACCCATTATAAAGGAAAATTTTGATGTGGTGAGCATCAGTTGCATCGATGGATCGGGAGGATACGTTTATTACATAGCATCACCCGAAAACTTCACCCAGCGTTATCTATACCGCAGTCGTATTGATGGGAAGGGCAATGCCGAACGCGTGACTCCTGCTGATTTTGCCGGACAGAATTCCTACCAGGTTTCCCCTGATGCCAGGTGGGCCATTCATACGTTTAATAATGCGGTAACACCTTCCCGGATTTCCCTGGTTAATCTGCCCTTGCATAAAGAAGTGAGGCTTTTCGAAGATAATGCGCTATCAAAACAACGATTCGATCAGCTTGGTTTAAATCCCAAGGAATTCTTCAAAGTGGATATAGGTGACGTTGTACTTGATGCATGGATGATAAAGCCTGTTGGATTCGACAGGACGAAAAAATACCCTGTAATATTTTATGTGTATGGTGAACCTGCCGGCACAACAGTCCAGGATTCGTGGGGCGGAGGCGACCTTTGGCACCAGTATATGGCACAGCAGGGTTATGTTGTGATGAGCATTGATAACAGGGGTACCAAAGTTCCCCGGGGGTCGGAATTCCGGAAATGTATTTACCGCCAGATTGGTATTCTCGCTTCAGCTGATCAGTCGAAGGCTGCTAATAAGATATGTTCGATGTTCAGCTTTGTTGATCCTCAAAGGCTTGGCATCTGGGGATGGAGCGGTGGCGGACAGATGACCCTGAACTGTCTTTTCCGTTACCCCGAAGTGTATGCTACCGGCCTGGCTGTTTCGTTTGTATCGGACCAGAAACTTTATGATAATATTTACCAGGAGCGATACATGGGCTTGCCCGACGACAACAAAGCAGGTTACAGGGATGGTTCGCCGATAAATTTTGCGAAAAACCTGAATGGGAACCTTATGATTATTCATGGCACAGCCGATGATAATGTGCATTACCAGAGTTTCGAAATGCTTGTAAATGAATTGATAAAGAATAACAAGATGTTCAGCATGATGGCGTATCCCATGCGTGCGCACGGAATTTATGAACGGGAAAATACTTCCCTGCATCTTCGCGAAACGATGGAGAAATTCTGGAAATCGTATCTCCCGGCAGGTGGAAAATAAGTTGAAAATATTGGTTCTACTGCGAATTAAATGGAATTTAACTTTTTAGAGGCCTGAAGACCGAAGTCTCTCATAATAAGATATTCTCTTCATTTTGGTAGAACCAAGTCAAACAAAGTTAATTGTTATCATATCTGATATTTGTATGAGTAAAATTAGTTTTTCAGGTAACTTCCGACTCCCGTCTTCTGACTTCCGACAAAATATATTTACCTACTAAATTAGTAGTAGAACCAAAATAATAGTGTTAAAAGCAATTTATGAAACCAAGCATTTTTAATGATGTAATTGGTCCGGTGATGAGGGGGCCTTCAAGTTCTCATACTGCTGCAGCCCACCGGATCGGAGCAATTATCCGGCAGGTTTGTTTGCCTGAAAACGGGAAGGTGCTGGTTGAATTTGACCTGAAAGGATCTTTGGCGACTACTTACGAGGGCCAGGGTTCAGCCATGGGTTTGATAAGTGGCTTGCTGGGCCTGAGCATTCTTGATCCTTCCATCGTGCGATACAACGAATTGGCAAAAGAACGCGGGCTGGATATCCGGTTCCTGGTTACGGATTTTGATGCGACGCATCCCAACACCTATAAAATTAAGATTGAGAATGAAAACATGGAGTTTCATTTTATAGCTATCTCAACTGGTGGCGGAATGATTAAAATAAACCTCCTTAACGGCTTTGAAGTATCTATCCATGGCGATTATTTTGAAACGCTTGTTTATTGCGAATCTCAGTCTGATAGTACTATTCAGAACCTTTTTCAGTTACTGAAAAATCAAACAATACATTCAGAAGCCCTACTTTTCCGGCAGGGTGATAATAAGTACCTGGTTAATATTAAATCCCGGAAGCCCTTGTCGGATAAAATAAATGAACTGCTTGCCGGTTTTAATGATGTGAAATGGATGAGGCAGATTGATCCTGTCATGCCAATTCTTTCGGGAGTAAATAAACCTTTGCCATTCAATTCCATCAGCGAAATGATGGTTTTGGCTGAGCAAAATGGGATGGACCTGGCCGAACTTGCAATTCTTTATGAGTGTGAACGTGCCGGTATTGAGCCTCAGAAAACGATTTCGCTTATGCGCGATATTGTTTTAAACATCAAAAACTCAATCCATGATGGCTTGAATGGGACAACTTATGATGACAGGATTCTGGGGCATCAGAGTCATCTTATCATGGAGGCAGAAAAAGCAAACCGCATTTTCCGTAGCCCGATGAATACTATAATAGCCTATACTACCGCATTAATGGAAGTTAAAAGTTCCATGGGCATTATTGTGGCTGCTCCTACAGCAGGCTCATCAGGTTTACTTGGTGGCGCTATTTTCGGGACTGCAGAAGGTTTCACTGACGATATTGAAAGACTGACAAAAGCATTTCTTGCTGCAGGATTGATCGGTGTTTTTATTGCCGGAAAATACACTTTTGCGGCTGAAGAGGGCGGTTGCCAGGTTGAATGCGGTGCCGGATCAGCAATGGCGGCAGCAGGACTGGTTCAGCTTATTGGAGGTACTGCAAGCCAGGCAATTAACGCGGCTTCGATGGCTTTACAGAATCTCCTGGGACTGGTATGTGATCCGGTAGCCGACCGGGTTGAGGTTCCCTGCCTGGGGAAAAATATCCTTGGCGCCACCAATGCATTAAGCTCGACTAATATGAGTATGGCTGGTTTCAATCCCGTAATTCCGCTGGATGAAGTGATCGATGCCATGAAATCAATCGGGGATTCAATGCCCTCCTCATTACGATGTACCGGTTGTGGAGGATTATCCATTACCCCGACAGCGATACGGCTCCATAAAAAATTAAAACACGGTTTGAAATGAACTATTTTGACAGCCAAAGAATAGAAAATATTGCTCCCCTTAATGAATGGATCGGTATGATGGAAAAGGCATTACGACTTAGTATAGAGCCAGGTAGTTATGTTATGCCCAAAAGGATGCACCTGGATTATGGGGCTGATACTTTTCTGCTTATGCCTTGTATAACTGATGAGTACTGGGTTACCAAGCTGGTTTCATTCTGCCCGGGAAATAAATCATTGGGCCATCCATCTATATATGGTTCAGTTGTTTTGAATGATACCAAAACGGGAGAACCACTTGCCGTTATGGATGGAAGTGCCATTACTGCCATGCGCACCGCAGCGGTCACTGCCGTTGGTATCCGGCATCTTTCTCCGGCCAACAGCCATTCTCTTGGAATCATTGGTGCCGGAACACAGGGTTTATGGCAGGCAGTTTTCGCATGTTCTGAGCGCGCAATAAACGAGATTTGGGTCTTCGATCAGAATAGAGAAAATCTTTTGCATTTTGCTGAAAAGATGAAAAGCAGATATCCAAAGATAAGGGTTTTTCAGGCAGCTGATTCTTCGGAAGTAGCTATGAATTCTGACATAATTATTTGTGCAACAAACTCTCAGCACCCGGTATTCCCTGATGAGAAAGAACTTTTTACCAATAAAACATTTATCGGGATCGGCTCTTATAAACCTGATTGCAGAGAGTTCCCGGAGTCGCTGTTCCGACAGGTCAGCCATATTTTCGTAGATACGCTTGACGGCAAAAAAGAAAGCGGTGACCTGATAACTCCTGTTAAAAACAACTGGATAGCGGAAAACAAGATTTACTCAATTGGTAGTCTGCTAGCGGATAAAAGTATTCAAACTCCCAATCCTACCCGTTTATTTAAAACCGTAGGTTTTGCATTATTGGATTTATTTGCGGCAAAGCTTGTTTATGAGACGCACATCACACAATGGCAGGACTGATGTCGGTAAAACTATACTGAAAACGGGATAAATTTCCACATCCATGGAACTCCAAATTCCATGAACATAATTCCACACGGGATTATAGAGTAGGTTTTGCTTGCCCTCTGCGCAGGATTCTTGCGATTTGGGACCAGCGATTTGCTTCCTTGAATGCATTTGCAGGCATCAGCAGGCAGGAATCTTTTTAAAATGTGTGATTTTAGCCCGCTCTTAGTATACTGTCCATCTGATAGTAAATAAAAGGGGAAACAATTTTTTCGGACATCTTTAGCAAGCATTAAGGTAGCATTGCACTTGATTAAGTCCATTGTTTCCGGATTTCAGTAAATTTCAGGTCGAATTTTTACTTCTCCAGGTTACTCAACAAACTTCTTACATCCGCTACGTCGTTTAGATAATATTTAGCGGCAGTTGCTTTTGTCCCGACTTTTATTGTGTAAGCCTGTTCAGGCATTGCGTTAAACGTAAACTCATCCGTCCAGTCGTCGCCTATCGCAAGAATAAAATCAAACTTTACATTCCCGATTTTAGCCAGTGCAGCCCGTCCTTTGTTGATGCCTGCATTTTTAATTTCAATTACTTTATCGCCATCCATAATTTCGAGGTTCAGGTTCGACAAGTAATCTTTTAAATTGTCCTTTAACTCCCAGGCACGTTGCTGGCCCATATCCGGATCGGTGCCACGGTAATGGAATACAAGCGAATAGTTTTTGTATTCGATAAATGAACGCGGTGTGCGGTCCACGAAATTCTGCAATACAGGTTCAATAATCCCCATCCATTGCTTGTCGATCTGGTCGGTCATTTTCCAGTTGCCATCCGGATTTTTACTCCACACGCCATGCTCAGCTATAAATGCCAGCCGCGGAGATTTGTCGAACCATTTCGATAAGGTTTCCTTATCTCTTCCGCTGATAATCACAACAGTATTATTTTCATCCGCAATCAGTTTCCCAATAATCGAATACAATTCCTGGTCGGGCATGGCCATTTGAGGATCTTTGTAAAAACCTGTCAGGGTGCCGTCGTAATCGAGGAATATAATCCGTTTTTCAGCACTTTTATACGCGTCAATAAATTCAGATATTATTGTGCTGTTGATTTTGCGGGTAAAGTTGGTAGCCTGCAGGGCTTTTACACTTTCGAGCCCATTAATAAAGTCGGTAGCCCAACGTTCTTCATTGTAAATTTTAAGCCTTTTCTGAAGTACCGAAATACGTTCTGCCTGTTCCTCAGCTGGCATATTCAGCGCCTGGTGAATGGCTTCGGCCACTTCGGACCTGTTGTTGGGATTTACAATTAACGATTCGCCCAACTCCTTTGCGGCTCCGGCCATTTCGCTCAAAATCAGTACACCGGTTTCATCCGTACGGCAAGCGATGTATTCTTTGGCATTCAGGTTCATTCCATCGCGGGTGGGTGTAATAAGGGCGATATCAGCAATGCTATATAATTCAATCATTTCGAGCCTGCTGATTGCTTTGTAGAAGTAGGAAACCGGCATCCAGCCAATGGTTCCAAAGCGCCCGTTAATCCGCCCGACCAGTTCATCCGTTTGTTTTTTCAGATTTTTGTAATCTGTCATTGTTTCACGCGAAGGAATTACAAACAGAAATAGACTCACTTTTCCCAAATATCCAGGATAGGTTTCCAGAAAAAGTTCAAATGCTCTTAAGCGATCAGGGATTCCTTTTGTATAATCAAGCCTGTCGATTGAAAGTATGATTTTACGGTTTTTACTCTTTTTCAGATACTCGATTTCATTGTGAATCTCCGATTTCTGAGCACCGGTATTTTTTGCCAGTTCTTTTGCCTTAGTATTAAAATAATCAAAATCAATTCCTTTCGGGTATGCATCAACCATGGCAATGCGTTCGTTCAAACGTATTCGGTTGAAAACGGTTTCGTGACCAAGTAACCTGCGGACACAACTCATAAAGTGACGTTGGTAATCGTAGGTATGGAAACCAATTAAATCTGCACTCAGCATGCCTTCGAGGAGTTCCATCCGCCAGGGCAAAAGGCGGAAAATTTCAAAAGAAGGAAAAGGGATATGCTGGAAATAGCCAATTGAGATATTGGGAAACTTTTCGCGGATCAGCTGCGGAAGCAGCATCAGGTGATGATCATGGATCCAGATTACGTCGTCTTCATTCACATATTTTGCAATAACTGCGGCATAAATCTGGTTTACTTTTTTATACGCCTCCCAATTGGTTGGATTATAACGGGCAATTTGGGTAAAATAATTAAAAAGTGGCCAGATGGTTGTATCACAGAAGCCTTCCAGGAATTCAGTCCGCAATTGCTGATCAAGGTAAACCGGGATACAATTGTCCTTACGGAATTTATTATCGATCTTGATCTTTTCGGTTTCGCTGATTTCGTCGATATTTACACCTCCACGACCGATCCATTTTATATCGTAGGATTGATAAAACTTTTTTAATCCTGAATCAAACCCATCCGTGACAGGAAGTATTTCTTTTTTACCGTTAACTTCGGTTACCTGCAAGGGCAACCGGTTAGAGATTATAAATAACCGTTTCATACTGACTGATTTTGGGAATTAGTGTACAAATCATTCTTCTTCAAGAAAGATAAAACCCGAAAGATAGTCCATACGGACAGGATAAAATCCGGATTATAAAGGTAAAGATATGACTTCTGTTTTAGAGAATCAAGAACAGTCCTGGAAATTCCATGTAACAGCCGGAATAGATACGCCGGATGGGAAAGCGAAGAAATTAAGAAAACAATTAATTTACACCAGAAAACAATATGAAACCAATTTAGACCGGGAAAACATAAGGCAGATATCCGGGATTTTAACGGATACCGGATGAGGCATCATTACAGTAAACTTTGCGAACAGCATCAGTTTTTCACCAGCTTACTTTTCTGCAGAATACCTCCGGAATTCCTCACTTCGCAGAAATAAATCCCCTTAGGAAGTTGCGATGCGTCAAGAGTTATTGTATTTACAAATTCCTTTTGGATAACTTTCCTCGAAGAAATATCATAAATAATGATTTCACCAGGCAGATTATCATTTGTAATAGCGGTAATTTCATTTAAAAAAGGGTTTGGGTAAACGTTTAATTTATTCCCGGATTTTGCAAATTCATTTAATCCCACCGGATTAACGGCCAGGTTACGTTTATATAAAATATCATCGTTACCGAAACTGCGTTCTGTCCAGACAACATTTAATGCTGAAGCAGAAACTGCGACAGAGCCATAGTAAGCATAGGTTGCATTTGAGAGTTCCATTTCCGGATCCCAGTTTAAACCATTATCAACTGATTGCCTGTAGTATATATTAATTTTTGAATCAGGATTATCCTGCCACACCAGATGCACATTTGTACCTGAAGCCGTTACAAACGGGTAACTTGAATAACCGGTATTGTTCGTCAGCCGGGTATCGGGTCCCCAGGAACTGCCTCCGTCTGAAGATTGTTTGTAGTAAATCTCAGTTGAACCTCCCCCATCACGACCATCGAACCAAACCAGGTGTACTGTTGACCCGGAAACTGCAATAGAAGGATAAACACAGGTCAGATCATTGGTAAGCTGCTCAGGTGTATTCCAACTTAAGCCATTGTCAGTTGAATGAGTATAAAACAGGTTTTCCCAGCCGCTGATTTTATCCATCGAATACCAAACTACATGAACATCACTGCCTGCCGAAGCAACCGAAGTGATTTTTGAATTATTTTCGTCTGACTCCAGTTGTTTATCTGAATCCCAGCTTACACCAGCATCTGAAGAGTGCTTATAAAATATCTGGCCATTTAAAGTACGATCATCATTCCAAACAACATGCACATTTGAACCGGAAACGGATAAGGACGGATGTTGCGAAACATCAGGATCATTAGTTAAGCGGGTATCTGCACTCCAGGTTAAACCACCATTGGTTGATCTTTTATAATATATTTCAAGATTACCGTCACGGTCATCATTCCAAACCACATGAATTACCGAACCGGAAACTGCAATAGCTGGATTGGCAGAAGTACTTCCCAAATCTGAGAGACGGGTATCCGTTCCCCAGGTCTCTCCCTGATCTATCGAACGTTTGTAATATATCGCAGCATCTCCGCTGCGATTGTCAGTCCAAACGATATGCAAAAACTCACCATCGGCAGCAATACAACCCGCATTATTCATGGTTGTTGCTGATGAACCCGGATTATTTGTCAACATTAAATTCTCCTCCCATTGGGCAAAGCAGATGTTTGTTGAAAAAATCAGAACCGTAGAGAAAAAAATTAATATCAGTAAATGTTTTTTCATAAATTCGAGCTTACAAGGAGATGAGAAATAAAGCATTTGTCTCATTCACACACATGCAGACTAATTTCGCACGAATATGATGTATGATAGAAGGAATTGGTAAATCAAGACCATTTCTTGCTCATTCATTTTAATATAATTTGAATAAATGCAGAATATGATATTCTTTAAACCGACATGCCTTTTATCTTAATTCACTTATGTTCAAATTGTAACTTTCGAGTAATTCCCTTGAGTCAGTAAGGAATTGTTTTAAGTCGCCTCTGGCCTGTGTATCCAGTAAAACCGTATCATTTTCAAACCTTGCGGCCGGTAGAATATAATATTGCCTCTTTCCTTTTTCCAAAGGATTATACACCCAGGTCAACCGGTACCCTGCTTCTTTAATCTTTGTATGCCCTGATTCCTTCTGAAGTTTTACCGAAAACATGGCACCGCCATCTGTATATCGTTTTCGCTGGTTCGATACATAATTTCCCAATGACCAAACTACCAGTTGCTCTTTTTTAAGAGTATCGGATTTGCGCCATTCCATGGGCTGTATAACATGCGGATGCGATCCTATGATAATATCAGCACCCTTAGCAAAAAGATACGCAGCGATGTCTTTCTGAAATGCATTTGGTGCCCGCTGGTATTCTTCTCCCCAGTGGATAAAAACGATCGTCATATCAACTACTGAATCATGCGCCGCTTTCATATCTGCCTGTAGGCGGTCTTTTTCGATAAGGCTGACCACATTATTTTCAGGCACAGGAATACCATTGGTCCCATACGTATAATTTAAAAAAGCCAGTCTGAAACCTCTCGTATTCACAATATTCGGATTTGCTTTTCGGTAGGAATCCGCATTTTTATACGTTCCCATATGCATCATTCCCAGGCTGTCGAGCATACTGACAGTTCGTTCGATACCAGTCCTGCCGCGGTCACAGCAATGGTTGTTGGCTGTTCCGACAATATCAATGCCAGCGTTCAGCATGCCTTTCACAAGTTCATCGGGTGAACTGAAGGCGGGGTAACCACTGTATGGTTTTCCGGCAAGAGTAGTTTCGAGATTAGAGATGGACAAATCGGCACCGGCAAGCCATGGTGTAATATATTTAAAGCAGGAATCATAGATATAAATACCCATATCTTCATTCCAGGCTGCGTCAACCTGGGGCATATGCTGCATAATATCGCCGGTGAAAACCAATGTAACTTCATGGACAGCAACCGGTTCAACAGCAAGAGATGCACTTTCCGATGTTTTGTATGGCACTAATGCCAGAAGTGCAGCTGCCGAAAAAATAAGTGAAATATGCATGATTTTCCGCTTAATAAAAAAGCAGAATGAGTTGGAATTGCTCGGGGGCCTTTTTTTCGATACCATTTTATGAAAATAATAATAAGAATTTCTGCTTTAATGATTTAATCAGATATAACTGATTAATCATAAGAAAGTTGCGTTAAACGCGCAAAAAGGGATCATTTTAACAGAAATAATTTACGTTTTTGCAAATCAATATTCATACACTTTTTTTGAGTAGAGACGCGAGGCATCGCATAACTACTACCTATTTCTTCCCCGTTCTCTCCAATTCCCTTAAATTCTCCATCTTCTTCTTCTCAAGGAAACCGTTGATATCACAGAGGTGTTCCTTAACCTGTTTATTGCCGAATTCGAACACTTTGCTCACAAGCCCATCCAGGAAATCACGGTCGTGCGAAACCAGTATCAATGTTCCGTCGTAATCCTGTAACGCGCTTTTCAGGATATCTTTTGTCTTCATATCAAGGTGATTGGTAGGCTCATCAAGAATAAGAAGATTAACAGGCTCAAGTAAGAGTTTGATCATTGCCAAACGCGTACGCTCACCACCTGAAAGGACTTTCACCTTTTTATTCCAGCTATCGCCTCCAAACATAAAAGCTCCGAGAAGATCTTTTATTTTGGTCCGTATATCTCCTTTAGCCACATCATCAATAGTTTGAAAAACCGTATTTTCTTCGTCGAGCAACGAAGCTTCGTTCTGAGCGAAATAACCGATCATGGTATTATGACCTAGTGTAAGTTTGCCATCGTAATCTACTTCACCCATCAGGCTTTTCACCAGGGTAGACTTGCCTTCGCCGTTTTTTCCAACAAAAGCAACCCGTTCACCACGTACAATGCTAAATGAAGCGTTTGAAAAAACATTGTGATCACCATAACTTTTCGACATTCCTTCCAGGATAACCGGGTAACTTCCTGAACGTGGTGAAGGAGGGAATTTAAGGCGCAACGACGAATTATCTTCTTCGTCGACTTCAATAGCAGGAAGTTTTTCGAGCATTTTTACCCGCGACTGAACCTGGTTGGTTTTGGAATAAGTTCCGCGGAAGCGGTCGATAAAATCCTGGTTATCGGCAATAAATTTTTGTTGCTCGTCGAACTGTTTCTGTTGTTGTTCGCGCCTTTCACCACGCAATTGCAGGTATGAGGAGTAATTTACCTTGTAATCGTAAATCCGGCCCATGGTAACTTCGATGGTACGGGTGGTGATATTATCAACAAAGGCCCGGTCGTGTGAAATAACGATGACTGCTTTTGCACTGTTAATAAGAAAATCCTCAAACCATTGAATAGACTCAATATCCATATGGTTAGTGGGCTCATCAAGTAGCAGAAGATCAGGTTTCTGCAAAAGTATTTTTGCAAGTTCGATGCGCATGCGCCATCCTCCGCTGAATTCACCGGTTGGACGATTAAAGTCCTCACGAACAAATCCTAAACCAAGCAATATTTTTTCCACCTCCGCATCGTAATTGATTTCTTCGATGGAATAGAATTTTTCGCTTAAAGTCGAAAGCTGATCAATAAGCTCATAGTATTCCACTGATTCGTAATCGGTACGAGATGAAAGCTGGTTGTTAAGTTCGTCAATTTCATCCTGCATTTCGAAAACATGGGCAAAAGCCTGTGCTGCCTCTTCGAAAACGGTGCGGCTGTCATTGGTTAGTAAATGTTGCGGCAAATAAGCTATTACCGCATCTTTAGGTGCTGATACTTTACCGCGTGTAGCCGATTTGGTGCCTGATATTATTTTGAGTAAAGTTGATTTTCCTGCGCCATTCTTGCCCATGAGCGCAATTCTGTCCTTTTCGTTTATTGCAAAAGATACATCTTTAAAAAGCGTGGTCCCTCCAAACTCTACTGTAAGTCCGTCTACTGAAATCATTTGTATTTATTAATGAGGCGCAAAGATACCGTTTTTGGGGGAGTTTTTGGCGGTGCTTTTTAAAAAGGAGTCAGAATCAATAAGCTAATTCAGCAACAAAGCAGGAAATCCGGCTTGATCATCAACCCTTTATGCATCAAATTACTTACATATAAAACCCACGGAGACACAGAGAGCACTATGGAACACGAAGATGACATACAGCATTCATTCTAAATCTCAAGCCTTCCATTTTTGTAAAGAACACAGGTGTGAAAACCGGGATTTAAACCCAACAAGTATACTCTGTGAATTTCTGTATTCTCCGCGTCTCCGTGGTAAAAAAAATGTGAACTACTGATATGCAGCTATTAATATGTGTTGTACTTTTTATAATAATATTATACCTTTACATCGATTTAAACCGGTATAATTCCCGGATCTCAACTAAAACGAACGGTTTAAACAACATTCAACGTCTTTTTCAGGACACCTAATCAAAAAACTTTATTTGCTATGGAAAACCAGCTTCTTACAACAATTATCTACCAGAACAGCATTAAATACGGTTCACGTAATGCGTTGTTTTATCAGAAGAGCGATAAAAGCTGGACCCCAATCAGTTGGGCAGCATTCTGGCAAGCTATTGAAGATACTGCGAAAGCACTTCTGGCAAACGGAGTAAAACAGGGTGATAAAGTTGCTATTATGTCGCGCAATATGCCCGAATGGACCATTTCGGATTATGCGCTGCAACTTATACGAGCTGTTTCGGTTCCTTTGTTCTCATCTACCAGCGCGGCTCAGGCTGAATATATGCTTAAAGAAACAGAAAGTGTGATCTGCCTGGTAGGAGAACAGGAACAATACGATGTTGCGAAGACTCTTTTCGAAAAAGTGCCGACTCTCCGGAAAATTGTCGCTTTCGACTCTCTTGTTAAACTTGATGATAAATTAAGTTCAGAACACTTCACTGAATTCCTGAAATCAGGCAGCAATAGCAATTATACGGAACAATTAAAGATAGTGAGTGCAGGGGCTCAGGATTCGGATTTATGTTCCATTCTTTATACTTCAGGTACTTCGGGCGAACCAAAGGGTGTAATGCTCTCGGTTTCTAATTTCAGACATTGTGTTACCATTCACGATTTAAGGATAACTATCAGCGATGCTGATGTTTCGCTATGTTTCCTGCCACTGAGCCATATTTTTGAACGGGGCTGGACTTTTATCGCGTTAAGTAACGGAATTACTTCATATTACCTGCGTAATCCCAAGGAAGTAGTTGATGCTGTTCAGGTTGTAAAACCTACGGTTATGTGTTCGGTGCCGCGTTTCTTCGAAAAGACTTACGAAGGCGTAAATTCGAAAATTGCCCGAAGCTCCAAAACAAAACAAGCTATGTTTAAATGGGCCATCAGCATGGGCGGTAAACGCTTTAATTATTTGTGCATCAAGCAGCCTGTTCCACTTGGTTTGCGTATTGCATATGCTATCGCTGACAAACTTGTGTTATCCAAAGGCCGTGCGGTGCTTGGCGGCAATTTCCGGTTTATGGTATGTGGTGGCGCTACGCTTTCGCTTGACATTATTCATTTTTTCGAGCAGGTTGGAATTCATATTAAAATCGGGTACGGACTCACTGAAACAGTTGCATCGGTTACTTGTTTCCTGAACGATGACATCAATACAAGTTCAGTTGGAAAAATAATGCCTACGCTTGATGTAAAAATAGGCGACAACGATGAGATAATGGTAAAAGGCGGAACTGTTTTTCAAGGTTATTACAAAAAGCCGGAACTTACCGCTGAAGTGATGAAGGACGGATATTTTTGTACTGGTGATGCAGGGCGGCTCGATGAAAACGGGTATCTTTTCCTTACTGACAGGATTAAGGACATTATAAAGACATCATCAGGAAAATACATTGCGCCTCAGAAAATCGAATCATTGCTTTCCGGGGATAATTACATTGAACAGATTACTATAATTGGCAGCGAACGCAAATATGTTACAGCACTTGTTGTTCCCGCTGCTGTTGCTTTTGAAGAGCTGATGAAAGAAATGGGCCTTGAAAAAATGAAGAAAGAATACCAGGTTAAAGAAAAGGCCGTAGTTGATTTTTATCAGCAGCGGATTAATGAACTGCAAAAAGATCTTTCACCTTACGAACAGGTAAAGAAAATTGTGCTCCTTCCAGCTGAGTTCACTATACAGACCGGTGAATTAACACCTTCGCTGAAGATAAAACGCAGAGTTGTTGCTGAACGGTTTAAAGTTGAAATTGAGAATATGTATAGTGAAGGCTAGGGGGAAAGTTAAAGGAAAATAGTTATTGGAAAAATAGTTATTGGTTAAAGGTCAGATGTCAAAACAAGTGAATAAAACTACTGAATCCTGAGCTTTGAACCTTTTGAACCTTTGAACCTGTCACTGCGAGGAACGAAGCAGGAACCCTTGAACAAATCGTTAATCGTTAATCGTCCCTTTAAACCTTTGAACTTTTGAACCTTTGAACCTTTGAACCTATGAACCCTTTGAATTTTTTGAATTTTTTAACTTTTTGAACTTTTGCAAATTGAACGCTGCTCTTCGGCTGCGCGGAAAACGCGGAAAACGTTATATTTTCCAACCACTAAAGCCAAAACCCTAATTCCTAACCTGGACAAGCCAGAATTAAAAAGTAATGAAAAACATATAACACAGAATAATAAACACTAAAGTAAGGGGCGTACGATACTTTTACATTTTGTGTTTTGTGTTTAGTGTTTTTAATTTCTTCCTGAAATATTGTGCCAGAAAAAACATCAACTTAAAAGATCAGATACTAACCCCTTTCCCTTTTTTGTTTCCACCTCTTATGCGACCAGAGCCAATAGGCAGGTTCGTTGAGAATTGATTTTTCGAGGTGTTGGGTGTAAAGCCGGGTGATTTCCCCTTCGGGTAATGAGGAAGGATCTTCGGTTAGAAGAACTAATTTCAGTTCGTAAAATCCCCTTTTAATTTTTTGTATATCAACATAAATCACAGGAAAGTTGTACCTGCGCGCATATTTTTCAGGCCCATGCAGCCAGGCTGTATCCTGATTCAGGAAATCGATCCAGTAACATTCTTTCAGGTTTGTCGGGCTCTGATCAGAAGCCATAATATAGGCATGCGGAATATGGGAGAGTTCTTTAAAAGTAACTGACGTTTCCTTTAAGGAAGCCAGCCTGGTATTAAATCTTGCTCTGTGTGACTTAACAAATGTGTCAACTTGACTATTGCTCATGCATTTGTAAAACCCGACAATTGGATATTTGAGTTGCAAACCCGGAGATAATGAACCCCATTCCCAATTGTTATAATGGCCAGGAACTGAAATCGCGCTATTACCTTTATCAAAATGATAATCAGCTAATTCCGGATTCAGAATACGATGCCTTCTAATAATTTCCTGCGGACTCATTGTAAAACCTTTTATACTTTCGAGGCTGATATCACAAAGGTGTTTGTAGAATTTTTTCGTAAGTAAATGGATTTCACCTGCATTCTTTTCAGGAAATGAGCTGATAAGATTGACCAATACCACATTTCGCCTATAGCCGATAACATGGTAAATCACAAAAAACATCGCGTCTGAAAAAACATACAAGACTCTGAAAGGCATGATCCCGACAACGATAATCATAAACCGCAAAAAAAGATAGGAGATTGTCTTCATGGATCAGTTGTAGTTTTGATTGTGAAAAGCCTAGAACATGAAGCGGACATTAGCCCCAATGCCGGGATTCATGCTTTGGTAACCATCAAGATTCACCATCAGCCAGTGCACGGTAATTCCCGGTTCAATAACAATACCATTAAAATTCAGCGCTGCACCAGCTCCGGCAAACATTCCAACTCCAATGCCGCCCTGGTAAACTTCAAAGGTCTGCATACCACTGTTCGGGACATAAGGCACTCCATTATAATGGTCAATCATGTCAAACTCTTCTTCTAAAACATAAAATGAACTTTTCTTTACTTTAGTGCTATTTACATTTAGTCCGCCCATCACATAATACGAGAGCTTTTCACTTTTTTGATAGGTACGTTTAAGTCCGATATCAGCATATACCCGATCTTCAACACCACGAACCGGGCATAAAAGCTGTTTGGCATTGGTCGCGTATGATAGCGAATCAAGTTCGAAGACAATCACATCATTAGCTTTCAACTTCATGTAATTAAATTCGATAATGAGCGACAGCTTTGAATTAAAACAATATTGCGCGTATAAACCGGGCTGAAGAGCTAATTTATAATGCATATTTTGCGGCAAACCGTCATCAGCAATTTCTATCTTAGTAGTTGAAATTGCATTTTCATTCAATAACTCTAATATCTGCTGTTTCAGATAGTAATTTGACATCACATAATTCACATTATTTATATTCTTTGAATCGCCACTGTAAAAGGCCGCAGTTTTTTTTGAAGGATAATAAACACCCACATTCAAACCAAATATCCAGCCTTTCCCATCTGTGGAATTATCTATCTCTATATCGGCTCCATCTGTTTGAGCAAAAGACGAAAGTCCTGTGAAGATCAGTAACAGTGAGAAAATCAGAATTTTCAATTTATAATTCATGCAATTGCAGATTACTTATGTTTTACAAAAAGCTGATTAACAATCGAATATTAAGAAATGTAACGACTGCGCCAATCAATAACAGGAATCCTGTGAGTGGTATCGAATTGGCATATTTACTCATTACTTTCCGTGATGATGTCAGGTAAATCTGGGTAAAAATGGTGATGGGCAACTGGATGCTTAACAGCATCTGCGAGTATATAAGTCCTTTGAACGGATTACTGATGACAAATATAACAATTACAGCCGGAATGAGAGATATCAGAACGCCTAATTTTGAATGATTATCTTTCATATCGAAAGGCTCGCCAAAAAACCCTGCAAAAATACTTCCTCCAGCCATAGCTGAAGTTATTGTAGAGGCTATTCCAGCCATAAGAAGCGCCACTGCAAAAATAACAGCGGCATTGCTTCCAAGAAGCGGCACCAGCATATTTTTGGCCTGCTGAAGTTCTGCCACCGGAATTTTATGCCTGAAGAATGTGGCAGCCGCCATCAATATCATCGCGCTGTTGATTGCCCAGCCGACGATCATAGAAAAGAGCGTATCCAGGAATTCATACCGGAGTTGCCGGTTCTTAATTTTTTCATCTGTAAGATTCCATTGCCGGCTCTGGATAATTTCGGAATGCAGGAAAAGGTTATGAGGCATTACTACTGCTCCAAGCACACTCATAATCACTATCATTGATCCTTCCGGAAATGAAGGCTTTATCCAGCCAATTACAGCCTGGCTCCAGGATATATCTGACAGGGTTAGTTCGTAGATAAATGAAAGTCCGATCAGGCTTACAAATCCGATTATCCACTTTTCGAGTTTACGGTATGAATTCGAAAACAGGAGTATGACGATGGTGATCAGAGTAATTATTGCGCCAATTCGTATCGGAATATTGAACAGCATTTGTAAAGCTATAGCTCCGCCAAGCAATTCCGCCAGTGAAGTAGAAACGGACGCAACTATAGCCGACGAAAGGACGGATCGCGAAACCCACCGGGGCATATGCATGGTTGCTGCTTCAGAAAGACAGAGTCCTGTTGCTATTCCCAGATGGGCCACGTTATGTTGCAAAACAATGAGCATGATGGTCGAAAGGGTAACCATCCATAAAAGTTCATACCCGTAATCAGCTCCGGCAGCCAGATTCGAAGCCCAGTTACCGGGATCAATAAACCCAACAGTAACCAGTAATCCGGGGCCAATGTATTTGAGAATCTCTAACCCTCCAAATGCGGGTTTGTGATCACGCCGACGAAGGTCCTTTAAGATATGGAAAGGCGAAATTTTCACGGGAAGGATTAAATGGATTTGCGCAAAGTTAGCGTTTTATCTGATTGAGGTTTGAAACTTATACCCAGACTAAAGTATACAATATTCCAACTGATTTGTTCAGCTGTATAACATCAGAAGATACATTTAAAAGGTTTGGAAATATTTAAGAAATGAATAAAAAAAAATCCCCGTTTGAGGAGTATTTCACAAACGGGGAAATCGTAAATTTCTACTGATTTTATTGCAAAGCAGTAACCACTTCGAGCACTTCCGGCAGGTCCATTCCTAATTTCTGCAGGTGAGCAATGGTAGGGACACCATTTTTGTTCCACCCACGACGAGCGTAAACAGCATCGAGTAATTGCTCATACCGATCTTCACGATACGCACGGGTAGCAGCCATTTTTTCCGAAAGGGTCATTTTCGAAGGATCTTTTCCAATAAGGTCAATCATTTGCCCATCGTACCTTTCCTGGCGGCTGAGGTATTCTTCTTCGGTTACCGGTCCTGCTGCACGATACGGTTGCGCGTCATGCTTACGAAGGCCTTTCCCGCAACGAATATCGAAAATGCGCTGGAAGTTATACACCCGTTCACTTTGGGAGATCAATTCATCCTTATCGAACTCTTTGCCTGTAACGGCTTTGTATATAGCGATATAGTTCTCAACATGTCCCGGAACTTTACCTGGCTCAGGATAAGTATGGTTATCTTCCGGTTCTACATCATTCCAGGGCAATTTGCATAACCCCTGCAATCCGAACCAGGTGCGGAACATCGGGAAATAATGCAATGCTTCAGCTTTTTTCTCAAAAGTAGGAATCTGGTTGTTAACCATATCCATAAAAATCAGCCAGGCTTCATCGTGCTGCGGACCTTTATTTGTCATAGCGTAACCGCCTTGCTGGGCCAGCGATTCTTTCGAAACATACTGCGAATACTCAAGACCTTTATTTTCCATGCCTATATCCTGCATGAAACCAGCTTCGCCCCAACCTTTGGCGGCAAAAAGTTCTTTCATCTTGTGAACACCTAAGCCGGCAATTTTACCAAATCCTTCGCCGCGCGAAACCATGTGTAACAGTTCCATAGCTGAATCGGCATTACCAAAATTCAGTTTCATTCCACCGGTACGTTCTTCGTTCAGAATTCCATTTTCAAAACATTCCATTAAAAAACCGAGAATTGTTCCCCATGAGATTGTACAAATGCCGTATGTGTCGCAGTAGAAATTTGACTCAATAGTGAAATCAGGATTAAAAATTCCTGCAATGGAACCCAATGAAGAAGTTGATTCATATTCAGGTCCGTCGACAATAACTTTCGACCCCTTGTATGGACCTGAACGCAGTTCATAATTATCAACCCCTTTGGCACAAGCCATGTTGCAGCCTATCCAGCAACCGTCGGGTATGCCTTGCGTGAAATATGATTTCCACACATCGCCTGAAATTTTTACTGCATCCGGATGACTCCCGAATTTGAAATTATTTACCGGTAACAGATCATAATCGTTCATGACCAGGGTAAGGTGAGCAGTACCTTTACTTCGCATCTCGCATTGCTTGTCGTCGAGTTCGCGCATTTCACGATTAAAGATTTTACCTCTTTCCATGATAGCCTGCAGATCAACGACTCCGTTACGATTACCTGTTACACCTTTGCTATGAGCAACAATCGCTTTTATTTTTTTATCGCGGAGAACAGTTCCTATACCCCCGCGACCGGCTTGTTTTAAGCGCACCAATTTGCGTTTCGAATCGAAGAAACTGAAATTAAGCATGCCAATGAGCGAGTTATCGGCAGCAGTTCCTGCTGATACAACTGAAACATTTAAACGGTCTTTCTCTGTAGTAGCAATTGTTTCGGTCAGATACTCAGCCATTAAATGACTGTCATTGCTTTCGTCAGCTGCTTCGTATATTTCAACTACTTCGCGGGTTTCGTCTATCAATACAATAACATCTTTATCGGATTTCCCCTGCAATTCGAGTGAATCGAACCCGGCAAATTTCATGAAAGGGCCGAAATAACCGCCAACATTGCTGTCGATAGGGATATCGGTTTGCGGCGAAATAGTAACAACCAGCGATTTCCCTGTACCTGAATATTGGGTAATCCCACAAATGGGACCTGTATTGATCACGATTTCATTCTCAGGATCATTCCATCTTGTACCAGGATTAGTGGCATCCCACAGCAATTTCAGGCCGAAACCTTTTCCACCGGTGAATTTTTCCTTCATATGCGCGGAAACAGGCTTTTCTTTTATTTCACCGCTGCCAACATTAATATAGAGTGTGCGGTTGTTGTATCCTTTTTCGATCGGGGCCCAATTGTACTTGTACGAATACAAGAGTTTATGGCTGTTTTGAAAATTCTCGAGACTCATATTTTATAGATTATTTCAGTCTGTTAATCAATTCACAAAAGTATAAAATGAGATTGACCTGCCAAGCTATTTTACCAAAAAATACGATATGAATATTCGATGTAATCGACTAATGTTTAAAGACTTGGTTTTAATGTGTTTGCCAAAATAAGTTGAGGCAACTATTGGATAATAATGAAAGATTTGTCAACTGAACATGGGTCGAGGAATGATATTTGGGGATCAAAACAGCCTGCTTTTTGATGCAATTTCAATTAAACGGTGAGATTATGGGTGCAAAACTCTGGGCAGAAAAAATAAAACTTATATTCAGATGAATCTGAGTTAGGATTTGTGAATTGTGATTCCTGAATTGTGAGGTGTGATTTCAACCAATCAAATAATAAAAGAGCAATGGATAATATCAAATTAAACTCTACTGCCCTGCAACCATACTTCCTTTTCCTGCTTCACATTTATTTTTGATAGCAGCAAAAAACTCACTTACTATGCGATCATGAAAAAACGAATACAGCCTCCGGTCGCGAAGCCGTGATTTGCATTTGTATTTTGTAATCTGGGTAATTTCGGTATATCCTTCGACAGTGGACCTGAGAGTGAACTTTTGCGTTCCTTTAGTACTGCCATTATCAATGTAGCAATATTCCAGTTCTTTATGATCATTATCCTTCCTGGTAACCTCCATGGCAACGGCAATATTTTTTATTCCGCTCAACATCCGCAGATTGAAGAACAAAACCTGACCTTCCTCAATACCCCCGTAAGGCTCATTTTTATAAAGAAAATTGTTCAGCCTTTTGGAATATAATAACCCAAAACTCACAATCCGTCCATCGAATTCTTCACTTGGCGACTGGTGTATAAGATTATTCCAAACCACATTTATATCCTGCTTTATAAGCTCAGATTTTGTAAAAGTCTGATAATTATTTGAATCCGGAATATAATAGCATACCGGAAGCAACTCATCAAAAGTTCTTACACCGAAATGTTTTTGCCGTTCAATCAGTTGTCTGACTTTCTTATGCTGTATCCGGTGAAAGTCGACTGAGTCAATAGGTATGGGTTCGTCACCCAATGAAAAGCCCTGGAACCATGTAAACACAAAGATCAGTATGAAAAACAAATGAGAGTGTTGCCTTACCATTATTTTGTTTATGTATAGTATAGAAATCTGACTGACGGTATAGCTATCTGATCAAAGACTAAGCATAGAACGCTTGAGATTTTTTTTAAGCAAACAAATATATGCAGATGAATAATACTGGCAAAATTATATTTGAAATTAACCGGTTAAAAAGAATGAGCTTAACAAGTATCATAATTCAGCTTAACAAGTAAAACCGTGGCTTCCGGCACAGGATGAATGTAAAAAAAATAACAACTTTGTAACTAATCAGTATGCTTTAAAGTTATTTTAGCCACAGATTACGCTGATTACACAGATTTTAAACTGGTTTCAGCAGTTTTTTAAATGAAATTTGATTATAAACAATGAAAATTTATCTGTGAAATCTGAGAAATCTGTGGCATATGTTTATTTGTCACTGCTTTAATGGAACTGATTAGTTACACAACTTTTAATTCAAATTTTTTCTGATATTTTAATTTATTTCAATAATCTACAACCTGTTGTTATACATGCACTTTGCTTCTTTTTTTTGTTCTATCCAGTATAAATTAATTTTTTCATATAATGAAAGCACCTATATTGATTATTAATAACTAGATTTACGAGAGCTAAAAAAAGTCGGGAATATTGTCTTTTAAAATCAAACAAATGCTATACCTTTAATTTCTAAAACTTTTATATGAAAGCTATACATCCGGATTGCATTTTATTCTGATTTTTCTTTTTGCCAATCTGCTTTTTTCTGTTTCGGTTGTTGCACAATCTCTTACCAATGTTGTAAAACTCAACTCACAAGCAATTACAATAGCAGACACTGATGTTGATGGAATTGTCGATGCAGATGATAATTGCCCCATTACCTTTAATCCCACACAAGCAGATTTTGATGCAGATGGGATCGGTGATGCCTGCGATAATTGCCCTTCGAAAGCTAATCCCGACCAGGCGGATTCCGATGGCGATAGGATCGGAAATGCATGCGACAATTGTCCGAATATTTCTAACACCAGCCAGGAAGATTCTGATGCTGACCTGATAGGAAATACCTGCGATAAATGTCCGGATGTTACTAACGTTGGTCAGGAAGATGCTGATGGTGACTGGGTAGGTGATGCCTGTGATAACTGCAGGAATAATGCTAATTACAGCCAGGAAGATTCCGATGGGGATATGATTGGCGATGTATGCGACAATTGCCCTACTGTTGCTAATCCTAGCCAAACCGACGCAGATATGGATCAAATTGGCGATGCGTGTGAAACTCTTGGAATTAATAACCAACCTGTCGGCAATTTATGTAGTATTTATCTTGATCCGCTTTCAAATACTCTAGGTATTACAGGTAAGAATATTCTCAAAATTGAAGTGTTTACCAATTCAGGAGAAAGAATAGTGCAGAAAAACACAAATTCAAACCAGGTTTCGGTTGAATTAGCTAATCGTGCCCCAGGGATTTATGTTGTTAAAATAACATCTAAAACAGGAATAACAGTAAAGAAGGTTTTGTTGATTAAAAAATAAAACACGAACTCTGGCGGGTCTTTACAAACCTGCCAGAGTATACCTGTTTCCTGAAATATTTTTTTTATTTTGTATTTACCCTGTTCAACGCATCCTGCTTAAGCTTGTCCGCTTCAGCACGGGCTTTGTTCAGGATGGCATCAGATTGTTTCTGCGCTTCGGTTACAACTTTTATTGCTTTAACGTTACCTTCTTTCTTAATTTTTTCGGCACCTTTTTTAGCTACCATCTCAGCAATTGAACCATTCTTTTTCCCTTCGGCAATCAACCTGTTGGCGGATGAATCGGCAGCAAAACGGACTTCATCAGCAGCTTTGTTTGCAGATACCATAAGTTTCTGGCTTTGTTTTCCGGCTTCGGCAATGATTTTGGCAGCTTCAGCATCGGCCTGGGCTATAAGGCTGGAAACTTCTTCTTTAGCTTTTACCACCAACTCTTCCTTTTTCTTTTCAACCTCCGCGATTGCCTGCTTTTTAATATTTTCAACCATGCCTGCCATTGCCGATTTTATACCGGTTGTAATCTTAGGATCAGTAGCAGTACCACCAATTAAAATGGTAACAGGAACAATATCGCCAACGCTTACGTTCACTCCTTTTTTGGAGGCATCCTTTACCAGGCCATCAAGCACATTGTTTGCTTTGGTTCCAAATTCATTTCGGGGAATATCGAGTGTTAAAACAAAATTCAAAACCTGGTCCAGGCCGGTACTACCTGAAATATTAGCTTTATATGATCCCAGTTTGAAATCCATCGGCTTTACTGTAGCTTTCCCATCAATAATATCGAATGAGAGATTGATCTTTTCAAGGGAAGGATTCCTGAGTTTTTCCATTTTCAATACATCCGCAATTTTACCGAAAGTATTCAGGTTTGATAATCCCAATATATCAGAAAGCACCAAACCATTGGCTGCAACCGATGTCAGTTCAGGCATCATATCTTTTTTAAGCGCTCCTTTAAATTTCAGATTCGTACTGATTTTACCGTTAAGTTTATTGGCGATAGGCGCAAATTTCTGAATGGAATTAAAAGCCTGGAATGCTTGTTTCACATCCAGGTTCTTTACCTGCAAATCCATATCAACCAATGGCTTGTCCGGGTTAAAAGTACTGTACGACCCTTTCATCCCCATAGAACCTCCCAGCATGCTTAACTGCAAACCATCAAGAAGCAAAGTATGATCCTTTACTTTTACTGTTCCGGCCACATCCTTCATATCATACGTATCGTAAATCAGCTGTTTGAATGAAGTACTCAGCGTGAGATCCATATCCCCCGGAATTTCAACTACTGTAAGCGCGGATGTATCTTTTACGGCAGGAGTAGCAGTTGTTCCGGCCATCAGGCTGTTAATATCCATAAAATTGGAAGCAGTTGTAAGCGATCCTTTCAGTACCGCATTTTTCTTCATTATGAAAGGAATGTAATTCTCAATCCTGCCATTGGCAGCCAGATCATTTTTACCTGTAGTCATAGCCAGGCCGGTAAGCTGAGCATAGGCTGGTGTAAAATCAAAGCGGGCCTTGCTGATGTTGACAGGTTGAGGAACTTCAGCTCCTTCATAAACAAGTTTATCAACAGTAGCAAAACCGGAAGCTTTAAACTGATCGTAAGCGCCTTTTTCGATGGCTGAAATTTTCCCACTGAAAGCCATATTGGCATTTACAATTCCTGAAACTTTCGTTTTATCACCTAATGGGTAGATTTTTGATACATCTTCAAGATTAACAGTCCCCTTAACGGTTGCATTGATATCCGGATCTGTTATGGGTGTGCGAAGGGAAAGTGTGATATCAATTGGGTTCTGCATCATACTCAGGTGCATACGCGGTACATCCACCGTGGTGTGATCCAGAACTCCGTCAGGATTGGCAATGGCTGCCTGCAGGTTTACATCCGATACCTTGCCGGGCAGACCGGGATAGCTGAACATTCCATCGGCTACTTTCAGGTTAATAGCAAATGCAGGTATCGAAACATCGCTATACAAACCTTTCACAAAACCATCAAAAGCCATGGTTCCTGAAGTTTGGATGTTGTCAAAATCCTTCGAATAAATGGCAGGAATCAGGGAAAGAAATGCTTTGAATGTATTTTCCTTTGCGGCGAATTTGATATCCATTTTATATCCTTCTTCAGGCATGGCGAAGAAACCATCTGCCGTGATATTCAGATCATTCAGCCTCATATTTCCATCTTTAAAAGTGAAAGTCCAGGTAGTAAGGTTGGCGCTAAGTTGTGTGATTACTTCGGCATTGGTCTTACTCATATACCGAACGCCATCATAATTGGCTGTTACATCTTTACACAAAGCGTTAATATCCAGCGAAGTCATATCAGCAGTCATATCGCCGCTCAGAGTTCCGGTTAACCCATCAAATGAAATCCTGGTGGGAATTTCGGCATCGTCGTAAACCATACGCGCGTCGCTGATGCTGATTTTATCCAGGTAAACTTTAAATGCCGAAGGCTCCGAAACGGTATCGGAGGTTCCCGTTTCTTTCATTATATCCCAGTTGGCTTTTCCATTCTTCAATACTTTGAAAAGCAGGTGCGGTGAGGTTAACCCGATTTGCTTAACCTTGTAATCGCTTCCGCGGAAAACGCTTGCCAGGTCGAGGGTTAATGACAATGCTGGTATCGAAGCCAAAGTATCCTTATCAAAATCGTCAGTGCCTTTGACTACAAGATCTTTTACTTTCACAGTAAGGTCAGGGAAATGCCGTATCAGCGACACTCCTACCCCATCGAAAGTAACAACGGCGTTCAGGTTTTTATTTATTTCGGATTGAACCGCTTTTTCTATTTTGCCTTTAAAAACAAACGGCAAGGCTATAATTACTAATAGGAAAAGGCCAATTACAATGGCTGAAATTTTCAATGCTTTCTTCATCTGGACAGAAAGAGTTAATAGTTAAATAGAAAATGGGAAATAGTGATCAACCTTTACAATCTTGATGATCGGTTACGAAGTAAATGATCGGCTATAACCAAAGCGGCCATAGCTTCTACAATCGGAACTGCACGGGGTACAACAACCACATCGTGCCTTCCCCTGGCAGCTAACGTTATATTTTCGCCTTTGTTGTTGACAGAGGGCTGTGACTGTAAAATCGTAGCAATTGGTTTAAAAGCTACCTTGAAAACTATATCGCTTCCGTTGCTGATTCCACCCTGGATTCCACCGGAGTGATTAGTTGCAGTTTTTATTCCACCTTCACCATTTGAAATAAAAATATCGTTGTGAGTCGAGCCTCGCATGGAAGGCGCGTTAAATCCTTCGCCGTATTCAAATCCCTTGGCAGTATTGATGCTCATAGCGGCTTTTGCGAGGTCAGCCTGGAGTTTATCAAATACAGGTTCGCCTAATCCTGGCGGAACACCGTTTATAATACAGGTAATTGTACCACCGGTTGTATCTCCTTCCTGCTTTAGTTTAGTGATAAGCTCAATCATCTTGTCTGAAACTTCAGGATCGGGGCAGCGGACAGGACTCTTTTCAATTTCATCAAGCTGATCAATAGTGAACTCCTTACCCGATTTCACTTCGCCAATACTGCTTACATACGCTTTAATCTGTATTCCAGAATTCTGCAGCAATAGTTTTGCAACAGCGCCACCGGCAACGCGCGAAAGAGTTTCACGTGCCGAAGAACGGCCGCCACCACGGTAATCACGGAATCCGTATTTGCTGTCATATGTATAATCAGCATGTGAGGGTCGGTAGGCATCTTTCAGGTGATCGTAATCAAAACTATGATGATCCTTATTCCTGATTTCGAAAGCAATGGGTGATCCGGTCGATCGGCCTTCAAAAACGCCGGAAAGTATCTCAATCGTATCGCTTTCGTCGCGGGGCGAAGTCATTGCCGACTGTCCGGGCCTGCGGCGGTTAAGTTCATTTTGAATAAATTCCAGATCGATTGTAAGCCCGGCAGGGCATCCATCAATTATACCGCCAAGGGCGATTCCGTGCGACTCACCAAAAGTGGTAAGCCTGAATATGGTTCCGAATGTATTTGCTGACATGGGAACAAAGGTAAGGAATATATAGAATCATAGATTAGGGTTCAAAATGATGATTCTGAATTTTTAACTATTATTGCTAATTGCTACTTCCCTAATGCAATAATCGAGTTGGAGGAAAATAAAATAGTTTTCCTCCTATTTTATTTTCCGACCTCTCACACCACCGTACGTGCCGTTCGGCATACGGCGGTTTGTTAAAATAATGATGGCTGTTTTTCTGTTAAATCTATGTAAGTT
>CAIRMR010000147.1 GCA_903879715.1 uncultured Bacteroidales bacterium | reverse complement strand
TATACTTTTACGTTTAGTAATACAAAACTACTATCGATTGGCGTTTGAATAAATCGGTATTTTTGATAAGCTAATTGCTCTTAAAGAAGAAGGAAGAATACGTCCTCACCTAAAAGTGATTATTTTATCAATGAATCAACATTAATTAATATTTCCTTAATTATGAAATACAATAGAAATCTTCTTTTAATTCCAATTTCATCTCTTATTGCGATGAATTCGTGTTCAATAAAAGTGCAAAAAGCAAAAAATGAGACCTATGGCAAACCTAAACTAAATTTCTTATTTATTCCGGTAGATGACCTTCGTCCTGAATTAGGATGTTATGGCGATACAAATATTAAAACTCCAAATATCGACCGATTGGCTGCGCAAGGAGTTGTTTTTAACCGAACCTATTGCCAACAGGCAGTTTGTAATCCCTCAAGGGTGAGTTTACTTACAGGCCTTCGCCCTGACTCAACAAAAGTTTGGGATTTAAAAATACATTTTAGAGATATTATGCCTGATGTAGTTACCCTTCCACAATATTTTAAAGAAAATGGATATACAACTGTTGGGTTTGGTAAAACATTTCACAATAACGATCCTGACACTATTTCATGGTCAGTAGTACCTGAACATATTAAAGGATTTCCTTTTGATCCTGATGCTTTTTATGCTAATGAAGAAAATCTGAAGATACAAGAAGAAAAGGCTAAAAAACTTGAAAAAGCAGGGAAGCAAAAAGATCAACTAGGTTACTGGTATGTTAAAGCAAACGCAACCGAATGTGCCGATGTTCCTGATGATTTTTATTACGATGGAGCGCAAACTACACGAGCCATTGAAATCATGCGCGATTTAAAATCAAAAAAAGAACCATTTTTCCTTTCCGTTGGTTATTACAGACCGCATCTTCCATTCAATGCCCCCCAAAAATATTGGGATATGTACGATAGGAAAAAAATACCTTTAGCTGAAAACCAATTTCCTCCTAAAGATAGTCCTAATTATGCTATTCATGGTGATGCAGAGTTAAGAGGTTATTCTGATTCGCAGGACTTACCTTTGCCGTTTGAGAAATCATGGAGCGATGAGAAGCAAAGAAAAATCAAACATGGTTACTATGCAAGTGTTTCCTATACTGATGCTCAGATTGGAAGACTACTTGATGAATTAAATAGATTGGGATTGGCAGAAAATACAGTAATTGTACTTTGGGGCGACAATGGTTGGAAACTGGGAGAGCATAATGGATGGAGCAAACATACCAACTATGAAATTGATACCCATATTCCCATGATTATAAGTGGAGCAGGTGTAAAAGCCAAAGGAAAACACAGCCAAGCATTAACAGAATTTGTGGATATTTATCCAACCTTATGTGAAATGGCCAATCTCCCTGTTCCTTCATATTTACAAGGAACCAGTGTAGTCCCTTTATTGGAAAATCCTGAAAAGGAATGGAAATCGGCTGCTTTTAGCCAATATCTATTGGGCAGATATAGGCCCTCACCCTATGTTAAAAAAGAGATGATGGGTTATACTATGAGAACTGATAGATATCGTTATGTAGAATGGTATGATTGGAATAAGGATGATACCAGAGGAAACTTATTAAGTAGAGAACTATTTGACCATGATACAGATCCACAAGAAAATCAGAACCTGGCAAATCAAACTCAGTACAAGGAAATTGTTGACATGCTATCACATAAATTGGCTGATGGTTGGCGAAAAGCAGTACCTAAAAAATAATTTAGATCACAGTATTGATCTAAATAAACTTAATTATTTACAGGACATAATTTATGGAAAAAGGATCAAGAATAATATCTTTTGATGAAGCATACAAAAAGTATGAAGGGGCAAGAACTTTTACCATCATGCTAAAACCCATTGGTTCGGTATGTAATTTGAACTGTGCTTATTGTTATTATCTTGAAAAGAAGAATCTTTATCCAACGACCACGAATTTTAAATTAGATGAACAACTTTTAGAAAAATTTACCCGGCAATATATTCAGGAACAAGATGTAAATGAAATAACTTTCGTTTGGCAGGGTGGCGAGCCAGGTATTCTGGGAATTGATTATTTCAAAAAAGCGCTGGCATTTCAAAATAAATATGCTGGAAAGAAAATAATCAATAATGTTTTTCAAACAAATGGCACTTATATTGACGAAAATTGGTGCACTTTTTTTAGAGATCATAATTTCCTGGTTGGCATATCGGTTGATGGGCCAGAAAAACTACATGATTATTATCGCAAAACAAAATCGGGTAACCCTACTTTTCACAGAGTAATGAAAAGTATTGAATTGATGCATCGGTATAGGGTTGAATTCAATACTTTAACCGTAGTTAATAAGTTAACTTCAGCATATCCTTTAGAAGTTTACAACTTCCTAAAATCAATTGGCAGTACATTTATGCAGTTTATTCCAATCGTTGAACGAAAAGCTGTTGCACCTGAAACGCTTCAACTGGTAGATAATACATATAAAAAAGCGGCACTTGTAACCGATTGGTCTGTTGAACCCATAAAATTCGGTAAATTTTTGTGTTCCATTTTTGATGAATGGGTTAAAAAAGATGTGGGGCAGCATTATGTCCAATTATTCGATGTGACCCTTGCAAATTGGATAGGTGAACCTCCTGGTTTGTGTGTGTTTCAAAAAAACTGTGGAATGACAGCCGTAATGGAACATAATGGTGATATATATAGTTGCGACCATTTTGTTTATGATAAATACCTACTTGGAAATACAAATATTAACTCTCCTGACGAATTAATGCATTCGAAAAAGCATGCTGATTTCAGTAATAATAAATTTGAAAGTTTACCAACCTATTGCCATGATTGTGAATTTTTGTTTGCATGCCACGGCGAATGCCCAAAACATCGCTTTGTGGAAACTCCTAATGGGGAATCAAGGCTAAATTATTTGTGCAAATCCTACAAAATGTTTTTTAGACATGTAACTCCGGCTATGAATTTTATGATTAATGAAATTCATAACAATAGGGCCCCAGCCAATATTATGACTAAGTTCAAATTTTAAAATGATAAAGTCCAAGATAAAAAAAATGAACCGAAACAACCTTTATGCAATCCTTTGAATCATCAATACAACATAAAATAACACATTCAATTAATAAATAAACCCTAAATTTAATTAACATGAAAACTTTAAAAAACCATTCTAGTTTTAGTAAAAAGTCCTTTTACTATTCTAGTTTAATCCTGCTAACTTCAATACTCTTTCTCAGTTTCACAAATCAGCCCAAAGATAATCTCAGGGTTGAAATTTCTAAAAATATCAATGAAGAAAATACTCTAATACATTTGAATTTAAGAGTACATATAATGCAAGATATTACCATGGTTCATTCAACAGGGACAATTATGAAAAATTGGATACTCCCCCGTGATATAAAAGAAACTATAATGCCGGAGGTTAATGCAATATGGAAGCAAGCTAATATTCAGTGGGACATTGAATCAATAATTGAAGAAAATGTTGTTAAAGGCGATACGTATGAAGAATCATTAACTTTTATTGCCGGAACCAAAAGAGATTCAGAAGGACATTCAGATGCAGAACGACTACCTCACTTATATTCACTGATGCAACCACAAAATATGAGTAAAGCAGACGAATTGGATAAAAATTTATTTCATATTTATTTATTTCCATTTATCGGAAACACTTCCCAGGGCAATGCAATGAAACCTTTTAATTGGAGCACGGTTGTAGGAACCTGGTCAAATAAACATAATAAAGGTGGAGTTCCGGAAAAAACAGCCCTTACTGAAGATCATAACTCATTTAAGAGAGGGTCACTTTCAAGAACTATTGCCCACGAAATTGGTCATGTATTGAGCCTAAAACATAACCAATGTGAGACCGACTGTTTGATGGGAGGAAAATCTCAAGGTTATATGCTCACAGATGAACAAATAGCAGCAGCCCGATTGGCGGCATCTAAACGCCTTAAATAATTTTAAGATTAATTAATCATGAAAGCCTTTAAAATCTTAATTATCTCAAGTCAAACAGGCTGGCGTTTTTCTTGTTCGCTTTCTTTTCGTGTTCTTTGGAATTGTTAAGACAGTTCTAATTATAATTATGTTGTAACAGATGTTATTTTAAATGATAATAAAGAGGTTGTAGTACAAGTTTATGAATTAAATTTACGAATTCACATTATGAAGGAAATCATAATGCTTCACCCTTCAGGAGTAAGTGTGGATAGTTGGGTAACACCCAATAATGTCAGAGAAACTTTTGTTTCTGAGATGAATGCAATATGGAGTCAGGCAAAAATTAAATGGGTTATTAAATCAATAATTGAAGAAGATGTTGTTAAGAATGATACTTATCAGCAAGCAATTAATTGTATTGCTAATTGCGGGAGGAATTCGGATGGTGAATCTAATCCCAATCGTATACCGCTGTTGTATTCGTTAATTCATCAACAATACAGGAGTAAACCTGATGAGTTGGGCAAGAATTTGTTCCAAATATATTTATTCCCATTTATTGGAAATACTTCTTAAGGAAATGCAATGACTGGTGATTAGGCGGTCATTGTGTTCTTAAAACATGGTAAAATAAACATAATGGAGGAGGTATCCCGGGAAAAGCATTACTTGCTGAATATCATAACGAATTTGTCAGAGGATCACTTTCAAGGACCGCTTCTGATGAGTTGGGTCATATGTTGAAATTAAACCTTAACGAATGCCCTTATGATTGTTTGATGTCTGGAGGGCCCGAAAGGTATTCATTAACCTAAGCCCAAATAGAAACACGACTAGAAGCATTTGAGCGTATACTGAAGAAATAAATGTCTTTTATTTCTCAAGAAAATTTCATACTCCAAATAAATGAATGATGAAAATTTTTTTTTTAATAATGATCCCTCTGACTTGTGTATTTTCGAATGGATGTAATAGTCCGGCAATTAAGTCTGCTGAAGTTAGTGCAAACACTTTCGACCCTGAAGCAAAACTTGCAACTTTAGGCATTGTTTTGCCTGATCCACCCCAACCCGTTGCTAATTATGTCAATGGGGTCAGAACAGGCAACCTCATCTTTTTGGCAGGGAAAGGGCCTAAGCGTGCTGACGGAACTGAAATCACCGGAAAACTTGGGGTTGATGTTAGTATAGAGCAAGGGTATGAAGGAGCCCGATTAACAGCTATTAATCAGTTGGCTGTGCTAAAGGAAATGCTTGGTGATTTAAAAAGAGTAAAACGAATTGTAAAAGTACTGGGTATGGTTAATTCAGATCCTTCATTTATTGATCAGCCCAAAGTGATCAATGGTTTTTCAGATTTGATGGTGGAAGTTTTCGGAGAAAGAGGAAAGCACGCACGCTCAGCAGTAGGTATGGCATCTTTGCCTAGGGGTCAGGCGGTGGAGATAGAGATGATTGTTGAAGTTGAAGATTGATAGAAAACAGTACTTGATTTTGAGATTGACAAACTGACCAGCTCTATCGAAAATCAATTATAATTAACTTTAGGCCTATTTACACCCGAACTGTAACAATATATGAAACGGATTCTCTTGATCATAATTATTTTAGTGGTTGTTATACCAATGTATGCACAGAAAACTGAGCATAAAAACTCAACCTGCATTGTTATTCTCGGATCAGGAAATCCTAATCCTGCACCTGACCAATCAGGGTGTTCAATTATGATTTTGGTCGACAGTACTCCTTATGTGGTTGATTTTGGCCCTGGTTTAGTGCGTCGGGCAGCAGCTGTTTCGCCAACATATGGTGGTAAATTAAAAGGGTTTTATATTAAAAACCTTAAACAGGCATTTCTCACGCACCTTCATTCAGACCATACTACTGGTTATCCGGATCTGATTCTTACCCCTTGGGTAATGGGAAGGGATGAACCATTGAAAGTTGTAGGCCCGGAAGGTATAACCAATATGACAAATCATATTATTGAAGCATTTGATGAAGATATTAAATACCGCATATACGGCAATGAACCTGCAAATAATATGGGTTGGCGCGTAGAGTGTACAGAAATAACTCATGAAGGTATCGTATATCAGGATTCTAAGATTAAAGTAGAAGCCTTTCCTGTAATTCATGGTACGTGGCCAAATGCCTGGGGTTTCAGGTTTACAACCCCCGATAAGGTTATTGTGATATCGGGCGATACAAAACCCTGTGACAAACTTGTGGAATATGCGAAAAATGCTGATATACTTTTACATGAGGTGTATTCAAAAAAAGGATTTGATACAAAAAACGAAGTGTGGAGGACCTATCATGCCGAGCATCATACATCAGCTGTTGAGTTGGGAGAAATAGCTGCCAAATGCAAACCGGGAAAACTGGTAATGTACCACACATTATACTGGGGATCTGGCGAAGAGGCTTTAATAAAGGAAGTTCAACAAAACTTTCTTGGAGAAATAGTTGTTGGTCACGATCTGGATATTATTGAATAATGAAGTAACACCAAAATCAAATGTGAATCCTTTAAAAAACAGAAATACATCAAAATACGAAGTTACCACTTACTCCCCAACTTTTGAAAGTGATCCGATTCTTTCTGCTTCTTATTACTTACTTAGGGGTCAGATAAAAATAAAAACACCTATAGTTCTATTGTTTTAAGATTTAATTGCTTTAATCTTTTGTTTAACTCTGGTAAATCATTGATTATCAAAACTGATAGTTCATTTAAATGTATTTTTAGTTCAGTTGAGAGTTCTTCATAAACTTTAATGCAACTTGGAGTTGGTTTCATATCCCCTTCTTCAAGAATACTTCTTAATCCAGTTAGCCGATCATTTAACCGAATAGGATTCGCAATTCTATCTTTAGGGCTCTGATTTTTAAGTTGATATAATTTTTCAGCGATTTTAGTCATTTGTTGGATGAATAAATTGGCTTGTTTATGAAGACTTTTATTATTTGATTCATTCAATCTGTTTTCAATCTCACTTTTAAGTTTTCGAAAGAGAATCACTCCTTCATTTGCTGCACTTTCACATGTTCTTATCTTCATAGCCAGCTCAAATTGGGCTTTCAAATCATCATTCGAAACTTCAGACAATCTTGGATCTTTTTCCACTTCCAAATTTTGTATTTGAACATCCCCATCGACTTTAAGTTTTACCGAATATTCCCCAGGAGGAGCCCACGGGCCTTTTCTGGGATTGCCACCTTCAAGTATAATATTGGGGAATGATGTTGCACCTTCATAGCGTAGTGCCCAAATCATTCTAAACATTCCTGAATTTTCAATTTTCTTATTCATTAATTGAATCACTAAATTGCCATTTTTATCTAGTATTTCAATTGTTACCTGACTGCCTTTATGCTTTACATAAAAATCGATGGATGATGGAACCGCACGTCTGATGGCATTTGAAGGTTTGAATAAATGGAATTCTTTTTCAGTGATATCTGAAGTTGAAATCTGACGAAGTAATTCAATGTTATCTATTTTCCAAAATGATCGTCCATGTGTAGCTATTACCAAATCATTCTGTTTTACGGCAATTCCCATCACAGGAGTATTAGGTAAATTATTTGAAAGGCGTTGCCAATTCATCCCATTATTAAATGAAACATAAACGCCGTGTTCAGTACCTAAAAATAATAATCCTTCTTTAATTGGGTCTTCACATATGGAATGTGCAAAATCATTTTCATCGATACCATTGACAATTTTATTCCAGGTAAGCCCAAAATCTTCGGTTTTCCATACATAGGGCCTCCTGTCATCCATTTCATGCCTTCTGGCTGTTGCATAAGCCACTGCCGGATTATTAGGAGAGGATTCTATTGAACTGACTTTACTGTTTATCGGTAAATCAATAGGTGTAACATTTGACCACGATTTTCCACCATTACGGGTTACGTGAATTAATCCATCGTCAGAACCTACCCAAATCGTATTTGCATCAAGAGGAGATGATTCAATGGTGTAAATAGTTGCATAAATCTCAGGTCCATCCTGATCAAAAACAATTGGGCCACCGGAATTACCCATTGTATTAGGATCAGCCCGGGTTAAATCAGGGCTTATCTTTTTCCAACTTTGACCCTGATCTGATGATTTCCATAAATATTGAGATCCGACATAAATGGCATCAGGCTCTAAATCAGTGACCGCTATCGGATAATTCCAATTCCATCTTTCGGGCATAACTTCTGCAGCTTCTCCCATTACGATTCTTGGAAATGGCTGGATATCTGTAGTTAAACCAGTATTTCGGTCATATCTATCCAATGCATTGGTACTACCTGAATAAAAAATATTA
Organism: uncultured Bacteroidales bacterium; assembly: GCA_903879715.1. GTDB lineage: Bacteria > Bacteroidota > Bacteroidia > Bacteroidales > UBA4417 > UBA4417. Next base: position 11,956 of record CAIRMR010000147.1, on the reverse strand, counting down.
AGTTTTGCAGGATGTTGCACCACATAGCCATTTTCGCCACCGCCAGCAGCATACATCAATTCTCCTGGTTCTAACCTTTCATTTCTAAAATAGCCTCCATCCGATGGAACAACAACCGTTGAATTGTCCTGCTGGCCTCCGGCGACATGATATGGAAAATTATTGGTAACACTCAAGCGGTAAATCTGCGCCGTTGGATATCTCATATGAGTCCAGGTTTGTCCACCATTTACAGATATCACTCCACCACCATCATTGCCATTAATCATTCTTTCAGGGTTTATCGGATCTATCCATAAGTCATGGTGGTCTGCATGTGTTTCGGGCAAGTATTTGAATGTTTTTCCGCCATCCTCGGATTTAATTAATTTAAAACTTAAAATATAAATGATATCGCGGTCAATAGGATCAGCCTGAATTCTTAAAAAGTAGAATGCGCGCTGCCATAAATCTCTATGATTGTTTATTAATGCAAAAGTTTCTCCCCCATCGTCCGATCTGTATAGGCCTCCATCTTTGGTCTCAATATTTACATAAATCCTTTTCGAATCGGCTCCAGAAACTGATACTGTACTTTTCCCCCAGATTCCTTTTGGTAATCCAGGATTTCTAGTAATTTCTATCCAATTATCGCCACCATCAACCGATTTATAGAGGCCCGAACCAGAGCCACCACTCCACAAAATCCATGGTTTTCTGTATACTTCCCAAAGTGTCGCATACATAATATCAGGATTTTTCGGATCAAGTACAAGATCAATTGCCCCTGTCTGATCATTTTTATACAATATTCGATCCCAAGATTTACCACCATCTTTTGTTCTATAGATTCCTCTTTCTTTGTTCGAAGCAAATGGATCACCCAGTGCAGCGACATAAACTCGGTTTGGGTTTTTAGGGTGAATTCGGATTCTGCTGATAGACTGCGTTTCCATTAATCCTATAGGAATCCAGCTTTTACCGGCATCGATCGAACGATAAACCCCATCGCCTTGCAGCACATTCTGGCGCAATTGAGATTCTCCCATCCCAATGTAAACAATGTCGGAATTTGATGATGAAATGGCCACTGCACCTATAGAAGAACTATTTATTTGTCCATCGGTTACAGGATCCCAACTATTTCCTCCATCAGTTGTTTTCCATAATCCCCCTCCGGTTGCGCCAAAATAATATTCATAAGGACGCTGTGAGCTCCCTGCGACTGCAATGGACCTGCCACCACGTTTTGGGCCGATGTTCGTCCATTCCAGGTTTTTGAGCATTTCAGAATTAATATTATTCTGAAATTGGGCATTTGATTCTTTTACTATAGAAAAAATGAGTGTGATAACCATCACACTCATTTTTAAAATTAATTTAAATTTATGAATCCTATATGTGCTCATGGACCATTTTATTATGAATTTTCACTTTTTAATATGATTTGTTTATGACTCACTAAACAGAATTGATAATTTGTTATTTTGCTAAAGATGCAGTAGCCTTTAAGAATATTTCTATTTCTTCAGGTGTATTATAATGAGAGCCTGATAATCTAACAATACTGGAAACACCAAGTTGTTTTAACATATCTGCAAAGAAGGGATCATGACCCGGTGCATGGAGCCTTAGTTGATGTTCTTTATAGAATTCGCAAGCATCAGTTGAGTCGTGACCTTTTATGTTAAAGCTCACCAATAATGATTGTTTTGAAAGATCGTCGCCCATACCATAAACAGTTACATGATCCATTTGATCCAAACCAGGGGTATTTTCTGTTCCTTTAAGTAATATTGAAAGGAGTGCAATGATATGTGCATTAATTTTAGTCATAGCAGTAACTACAAGTTCTCTTCGATCTTTCGAATCTGTAAATTTCGCTCCAAGCCAACATAGATAGTCAACCACCGCAGACCATGCTGCATAAGATTGGTGTTCTACTCCACCTAAATCCCAGCTATTCGAAGGTTTGAAAATATATTTCCAATGAGGTAGATTTGCTAAACGATCAGAAGCATGAGCGTATCCACAACCTTTAATTCCATAGTTTTTGTAAGGTGCTATTACATAGGCATCAGCGCCAATAGCGTCTACATCAACTAAACCTGTAGGAGAGTATTGCACACCATCAACCATAATGAAAAGATCCGGTTTAATTTTTTTGGCTTCTTTAACGATATTTTTAACATCATATACTTCACCAGTAACATTAGATGTATGAGTAATCACCAAGAAACAAGTGTCTTGATCAATTTTGCTTAGAATATTTGCAGTTTTTACGGATCCAGTTTCGATGTCCGGTTCTGCTATACGTTCTTCTTTATTATACTTTACTGCAAATTGTGTGAGAGCACTTCTTACTGAAGCATGGTCGAGTCCTGTGGTGACAACATTAGTTCCCGGAACAGATGATAAAACAGCTTCAGTAATTCTGTAAATAACATGGCTGCTACTCCACCCTGGTATCGTTTGTCCAGATTTAGCACCGAAAAAAGTCATCAAATCTGCAATCCCTTTTGCCGTAATTTCATTTGAATGCGCTGATCCTTGGTTAAGTCTACCCTGTTGATCTGGGAGTGCTGTTTCTTTTGCCATCGCCTCAACTACAACATTCGGTCGACAAGAACCAGAGGCAGCTTCAAAAAATATTCTTTTACCAGTATATGGGTCCCAATCAACATAAACAAATTGATTTCTGATTTCTTTTAATAAATTCGCCGGGAATAAGCCTTCCGTATTATAATTTCTCATTTTTTTTATAATTTTATGTGTTAGTAAAAAGCCCCTTGGTTAATTTTTCGGGACGTATTTAATAGCTAGATTATTTTAATTTGGGTACTATCCATTTAAGAGTTGGTAGTTCCATTTTATCAGGCAATCCTGATCTGTCACCGCTTTCTACAAATTTCATAAGACCATTTTTGAATACTTCTGATACTTGCATCGCAGCCTTTATTGCACTGTGAGGACCTCTTTTTAAAGGAATGAATTTAGAGTCTTTAAAATAAGGAACTAATTCGAGTGCATTTTCAAATGGAGTGTTTCTATCCCATGTACCCTGAACAATGACTGTTGGTATATTTGTTTCGAAATTTTTGCGAAAATCATTTCCCAAATTACTATCCCAACAAGGACATCCATTAATATATTCCCAATTAATTTGGCCAAGAATATTATTTGCAGGATCAGCTAATTGTTTCTCAAGTCTCAAAGGTGTAATTCCCGATCCACAATCTAACATATAATAGCTTGCTGTTATAAACTTAGAATCACTATTGTTATATCTAAGAACAATTTGTTTGGCCGCATCTTCAAAATCTCCATTATAAAGAGTAATAACATCGGCTGGCCAGGAAGCAAGATCATTTGAATATCCCCTCGATAGATGCTTTGCTGTATTCTCATCAAAAATAACCTTCTGAACTTTTTTAGTTTTTGGGTCCATCACATCAACAGTAAATGGGTTAGCTTTAATCCGGTTAATAATTGTTTCAACTGCTGAAATTAATCCACCCGGAGGAATTAATCCTTTTAGTTCATCAGAGTTTTCAGCTTCTTCAGCTATTCTTTTGTAAACATTCCAGGTATAGCCTGGGTCATCATAAGTATGATCAGGACCTTCAACACCTAATAATATGGCGCGTTCAATAATTTCAGGGTGCAACCGCATCAGTGACATTCCCCAATGTGATCCATAACTTCCACCCCAAATTGTGATTTTGTCATATCCAAGTGCTTTACGCACGTCATTTACATCTTCAGCGGCTTCCAAAACAGTAAATCCCTTAAGGTCAAGCCCTAACTCTTCCCATACCTTTCTTTCTTTGGTTAGTATATTACGCAAACTATCAATAGCTTGCGCATCGTTATAAGCAATATCTGGAGGAAAATTTTCTACCGTTTTCTCAATAATAGTTGTTGGTTTAGAAGGACCGATCCCTCGTTGGCTTACAACTATTACATCTGCGACATCAGTCATGAATTGCCACTTTTTCTCAAAGCTTCCTATTTCTTTTAACTGAGCTTCTAAACCTTCAAACCCTGGACCTCCGTGTAGCAAGAAAATGGGTGGGGTATTCGGGTTGGCCTTATCAGATGCTTTAAATCGGTATACATCTAGAGAAATAACATCACTATTTTCTTTAGAACGATTTAACGGCACAAACATAATAGCTCTTTCCGCATTTAAAAATTCTCCATTTTCCAATAGTATTCTTTCAGGAAAAATAAACATTGAACCCGCTTTTGGGGCAGGAGCCTTAGATGTATGAAACGTTTTCTTTTGTGCATTCGTTGATATGCTTAAGCATAACAACAGCACTATTAGAAATAATAGTTTCCTTGATTTCATGATTGTTTTTTTTGTTTTTAGTTATTAAGCTTCTGCTTTTTGAGAACATCGAGATAGCTATATACCGTAACTTTTGATATTTGCATCAGATCTGCAACAGTGTCAATTGACCCTTTTATTAAAAAGACTCCCTTTTCTTCCATAAACCGTATGAGTGAAATCCTTGTCTTCCGCTTCATACTTTTTATATCAACGTTGCCAATAATTCTTCGAATCAAATCGTTGGTAGTTTCAGTGATACTTTCGGAAGATTCAGTCGTATTATCAATAATATCAGATGTGCTTGCAGAAAATTCAGATTCTCGTTTTATAGTTGCTTTGGTTGCAAGAAAATCGTCTATGAAATTTTGAACTGGCAGAGCCATTGAAATATCATAATTTATACATAGGGCTCCAATCAAATAATTCTTACCATCTCGAATTAAGGCGGTAGAAGATTTGATCAACCTACCATCTTTAGCAACAGTTTGATAATTTGCTAAATAATCATCTTTAAAATCTTTGGAAGACAACACTTTACTCAAAAGGTGATCAAAAGCCTGACCTACTTCACGTCCAGTAACATGTCCATTCACAACCAATACAACTGATTTTAGCGGAAAGGCAAGATCGTGAAGGATCACTTCACAATTTTTTCCGAAACTAGATCCGATCATTTTGGCGATGGATACATATGGCTTTAAGTTTTCTGATACTATGTTTTCTGTCATAACTCTTGATGGATGTTGTACTGCAAAATTATAAATCTTCAAAACAGTAATTTATATCTTGGCAGGTTGGAATTGATATTAATTTTAGTTAGCTGTGAAATTGGATTTAAAATTACGGATTTAGTTGAGATATTTTTATTATCACTAATTGAGTCTTTAAAACATTGCGTTTTCTTAACCAACTGTAGGTTTTAAAAGTCCCGCTTAAGGCGGGACTTTTCTACCAACCCAACCAAATTATAACCACTAATAACTAACCAAATTATTCTAGTAATCTGGATTTTGAACCATATTAATATTAGCATCCGTTTCAAATTTACCAATGGCTAAAATGAAACGTTTAGAAGGATAAGGAATTGAACAGGTTGAAGCTGTGCAATTAGTTCTTAAAACTCCTTTTTTATTTCTGGTTAAATCCCATAATCTATGACCTTCGAATGAGAGCTCAATTCTTCTTTCAAGTAATATTTGTTCCAAAAGTGCAGACCCTGTTTCCGTTACAATTGCGGCAGTTGCTAAACCTCTTTTACGAATAAGACTAACATCAGTTTGTGCTGCACTTTCATTAGTCAAATGATAGTTAGCCTCAGCTTGGTTTAAATAAACTTCTGAAAGTCGAATCACCGGAGTATTATCGTAACCTTGTGCATTGCTGTATTTATTAACCCTTAAAGTGCCATATACTCCTCCACCTAACTTGGGATCTGTTATAAACAATGTTTTACGAATATCACCCGTAGGAACAAGATTAACCAAATCCATTGATGGTAAGTATTCTCCATATCCTGATGCTAAATAATTACCAGCAATAGAATTAACTCCATTATTATCAAGTGAGTTCATCTCAATTTCTAAAATTGCTTCGGTACTATGATCAGTACTGAAAATTTTGGCATAATTCGCATTGCTTACTAAAGTATATTTACCACTATTAATGACATCGTTAGCCATAGCAACTGAATTTGTCCAATCTTCTTTGTAAAGATATACTCTAGACAATAAGGCTTTTACAGCATTTTTTGAAAAGTAATAAGAGTTTTTATTGTCATTGATCAATGGAAGTGCTGAAGTAAAATCGGCAATTACCTGATCATAAACTTCTTTAACCGTATTACGCGCAGGTTTTTGCAATGGGTCAACGGCAGTAACAATTGGCACACCCAAATGTGATGCATCTGCGGTAAAAGTATAATGTTGAGCATATATACGAACTAAATCGAAATAAGCAAGTGCCCTCATTGCATAAGCCTGACCTTTAATATCATCAATATTAAAATCGGGTTTTGTTTCCAGAATTCTATTGGTCCTATCAATGACCCTATAACCAGCTAACCAGATATTCTCTGCCAGGTTGCTTCGATCAGTAGATGTGCCTACGTATGAAGCCCAGTCAGAAGCTCTGTTAACAAGGGCACCTCCTTTGGCATCATCACTCATAACATCAGGAGTCACTAAGAAGAACTTACCATAATAGTTTCCGCTTTGTAATCCATCATAACATCCCGCAATAGCGGCATTAAAATCAGTAATAGATACTAACGCCCGACTCATTGCAAGTGATTGTTGTGGCTGTAATTCCAGAAAATCTTTTGAACATGATACCGTGAAAAACACGACCAATAAGGCTATCAGCTGAGACTTCCCCAATATTTTATTTATAATTTTTTTCATAATTGTTAATTTTATCGTTTTACAAACTATTGATTAAAATCCCACATTTACGCCCATAGAAATGGATTTTGTTTTTGGTACAGTACCATTAACATTGCCATTTGTACCTGATTCAGGATCATATTGATCAATATTGGATCTGACCCAAGTAAGGTAATTATTAGCCTGTGCGAATACTTTTAATGAAGATATTTTAAGCCTATCGCTAACAGCTTTCGTAAAGGTATATGCGAAAGTCAGATCTCTTAAGCGAATGTATGTTGCATCATATAAGTAACGCGTACTGTTTGTTTGGTTACTCTTGGTTACGTTCCCCCATACAAATTGGGGAAAAAGCGCTTCCTGTCCAGGTGTAGTCCATCGGTTTTCAAATGCGTACAAGTTTGTGCTTCTAGGCGCGCGGGCTCCGTCACTTTCAATACCTTTGGATTGGTTATTATATACCCATTTATCCCAAACAAATACAGCTTGTGCACTCAAACTGAAACCTTTATAGCTTATATTGGTGTTGGCACCTCCGTATGAACTTGGCATAGCCGATTTACCAGTAAAAAATGGTACCGTTTTAGCGATGTTTTCTGTAATTTCAGTTTTGGTCGCATCTGTGTACCACTGAGCTTGACCGTTTGCAGGATTTACACCAGCCCAGTGCCACATGTAAAATTCATAGTAATCATGACCTTCTGTATGATTTTGAGCACCATCAATAATAGGTACATTAAGGCGGGTTACCTCATTCTTCATTAAAGTAATATTAAACCCTAAATCCCATTTAAAATCGTTTGATTTCACGATCTGTGCATTAGCCTCTATCTCAAAACCTTTGTTCAACATATCACCCACATTTTGCAGATTGCCATTAAAACCTGTGGTTTCAGATAATGGCATGTTCAATAACAGATCATTGTTTTTTCTTTGGAAATAATTAACAGTTGCACGAATTCGATCAAATACAAAAAAGTCAATACCAAGATCCATGGTACTTTGGCCTTCCCAAGTTAGAAGAGGGTTACCAATGTTAGTAGGTGCAGAGCCTGCAATTGCGTCATAGGCGTAACCAAAACCATATAAAGCAATTGCATCGAAATTCCCAATGCTTGCATTACCTGTTATGCCATAAGATACTCTCAGTTTTAAATCATTTACCCATTTGATATTTCTCATAAAATCCTCTTTATTAACTCTCCAGGATGTTCCAAGGGACCAGAAGTTACCCCATCGTGAATCCTCACCGAAGCGTGAAGAACCATCGCGACGGAAACTTGCAGTTGCATAATATTTTGCTGCATAATTGTAAGAAAATCTGGAGAACATTGAAGCAAAAGAAAAAGATGTACCTGAACTGGTTGCCAACTTTGCATTTGCGGCATTGGCAAGTGTTGTCAGGGTTTCATTTGGGTAACCTTCTGCCATGGCTTGAACTGATCTACTTTCAAATTTTTGAGCTTCATAACCCAAAAGCGCATCGAAGTCGTGATTTTTCTTAAATAGTTTATTGTAATTCAAGGTTTGGGTTCCAATCCAGTTAAGGTTATTTTCAGTTCCTTCCAATCCTCTTCCTTTCGTAAGCATGGCCTCGCCGTATCTTGGATTCAGATATTGGAATTCGTTAACTCCAACCAAGTCAGCGCTCCAGGCAGACTTAAAGGTTAAATCTTCACGAATTTTATAACTTGCTGTGAGATTATCCATAATACGAGTTTGTTTTTGCCATCGTTTATCTTGTAATAAATTCCCAACTGGGTTGTTGCCGTTCATTCCTAACACTATGTGATCGCCATAATACCTTCCATATTGATCATAAACCGGAACTTGTGGAGCCGTCATATAAGCATTATGCATAGGATTATTCCATGCTGTTCCATCCTCGGCTCCATTAGCAGTGGTTTGTCCTAAGGTAATATTATTGGTAATGGTTAATCTGTCAGTCAATTTAGCCACAATATTTAATCGCGATGAGAATCGTTCAAAATCAGTTCCGATCAAAACACCTTGCTGATTATAATATCCGGCAGAGGCAAAATAGGAGATTCCATTAGCTCCACCATTTATATCAATGTTGTATTGTTGTGTTTTCCCGGTTCTGTAAATTTCATCTACCCAGTTTGTATTTGTAGTTGCGGCTTCAGGAAACCAACTATCGAAACGAGTAGTAGCTGTAGCAACCGATTCGCCCTTGTTTGTATATCCTTCTATGAATAATTGTTTATATTGATCTGCATTAAGAGGCACTTGCAAATGATTGAAGGCGTTAGTAGAGAATCCGTTTGAGGTACTGAAATTAATTTTAGCTTTCCCTTCTTTACCCGCTTTAGTAGTAATAATAATTACACCATTGGCACCACGCGAACCATAAATGGCAGTTGCAGATGCATCTTTCAATATCGAAATACTTTCGATGTCATTTGGATTCAAGGTTGACATAATACTGGAACTTGCACCATCATTAGAAAAACCGGTTGGTGAAGAAGACCCAGATTGAACAGGAATACCATCAATAACGTATAATGGCTCACTGGATGCACTGATAGAACCAATACCTCTGATACGGATTTCGGCTCCTGCACCAGGTTGTCCATCAGAATTGTTCATCATAAGTCCTGACACTCCTCCTTGAAGGGCATTTTGAAGTGTTGCAGTAGGAAGCATTTCTAATTTTTTACTTCCAACAGTAGAAACAGACCCAGTAAGTGCTTCTTTTGTGGAAGTACCGTAACCAATTATCACAACCTGTTCGAGATCCACAACATCTCGCTCTAAAACTACATTTAAAGTTGAAGCCTGACCAACAGTTATTAATTGACTTTTGAAGCCAACAAATGAAAATTTGAGAATCGCATTGTTATCAGGTAATGTTAATTTGTAGTTCCCAATCAAGTCAGTTATCACACCATTTGTTGTTCCAGTAACCATGATGGATACCCCTATGATGGTTTTTCCATCGTCAGCACTTGTAACCGTACCGGTTACAACTTTTCCTTGTGCAAATGCCAGTTGCATACCAAGGCAAAAGATTAAAAGAAATGTCAATTTTAGTTTCATAAAAAAAATTAATTTGATACTGTTTAAATTAAGTTGTACCTTATATTCATGCTATGCGATCGTAGATCCCAAATTGCATAAGATGTAGTAGTTTTCCATAGGCTATTAGAGTTTACGAGTTTTTAATTAATATGTTTATTCATCTTATTTTCAATTATTTTCCTGTAGCACGTATAGACTCGGCATACAATAAATCACCAGTTAAGCCGTTAAAATACTGAAAAATAACCTGTGGTTTTGGAAAAGCGACCCATCGGTCTTTCCCTTCCTCAATCGGATTATTAAAAACATTATTTACCTGCACCACACAATAGCTTGGAGTGTATCTCAATGGACCGGGCACATCGTTAAGGATTGCTGTTGACCAGTGAATATCAACTTCCGTTCCTCTGGAATTATATATTCCATTCACGGGACGATTACCTTCTGCCTCGAGTGCATGATTGCGCGAATTGTGCGGCCCTGATGCAAATTCCCATACATTATCACTTACCTTAATTGCAAAACTGTTATGCAAATCACCTGTAAGCACAAAAACGGGTTTTCCAAGTGATCCCCAAAAATCGATCATCTCTGTTCTCTCTTCTACATAACTAGTCCATGCATCATCTCTGCCTGCTTGCCCAGCGATGGCTGCTGGTGTTGATCCACCTGTTCCTCCTTCATGAGGTATTGTGAAATTCACGGACGAAACAACAAAGAAAAACTCTGCCTTACTTTTTTTCATTTCTTCTTTCAACCAGGCTTTCTGTTCCTTACCCATAATAGAGATTCCTGGTTTATTAGGATTTTTTATATCATGCATGTCTTGGTGTGTGCGTACATCCAATAAAAAAATATCTGAATTACTTACAGTCATTTTACCATATGATCTTCGACCAATTGAATAAATTGAACTGCCATTCTTTTTTGCTTCCGGGAAAATTCGCAAAGTGTGTGCATCTATTACTTCTACAATTTTATATACTCCGCTATTGGGGTCTCCTGGTAAGGTCCCCTCAGGTATGCTAAGTATACCGTCATATGGACCGCCCCAAAATATCTGTAGTGTGGCAGCCTGACTAAGATCAAGCTTTGTAAAGTCGGCTTCTTTATCCTCCAATACATCACTGCCAGCCTTTAGCTGAGTTTTTCCAAAAATAATACCTTGAGTGAATTCGGTCGGATTACTCCATGCAAGATAGTCGTGCCATGCCTGCACTGCAGGATCACGGTAAACAACTTTATGATTAACCCTTCCTATTTGCCCGGCACCATATGTATTATCAAAAATTTCATGATCATCAATGGTATAGAATGAAGGTACCACACGATGCCATGCTGAAAGATTGTAGCCTCTATCAAGATAGGATTTATAGTTTTCCCAAAGGCCCACAATTTTAGGTGCGAGTTTTACAACCTCAGGAGCCTGATCTTTCGCAAGTCCGACTTGTTTTAGCCAACTCTCAGTAGGATATTCGCGCTCTGCTTCATACAACCAATCGCCATTGAGAATCGCAAAGTTGATCTTATCCTTTAGTTTATCTAACATTGTGTGATAAGTTGGAAGACTAGGGCCAAATCCATTGCTGCCCTGACTGTTTCCACAGGCGAATTCAAAACTGAAATTGAACAATCCTTCCGGATTTACTATAGCATCTCGCATCTCTTCTGTATCAGGAAGGGTTCGGAAAGATCCGGTTCGATTAAGCATTGTTGCTGTTCCTCCTTTTACTGTTAATGCATAATAATACTTTGTATTTGCCTTTAAATTTTTAATTATAACCCATCCGGTATTATCATGTTCAATAGTTGTGGTTGCCGCATCAGATAAATAGTCCATCTTATCTGGTGAAAGCCCGTACCGTACCCAGAAAGTTCCAGGTTTAAATGTGCGTGCCCAAACTCCAATCTCGTGAGTACCAAGATGCCCAAGCATGGGGCCATGCGAAAATTCTGCTGCTTTTTGTGCCTTAGCGTCATTTAATGAAATCGCACAAAGAAGGCCGATCGCTAGAAAAATACCCAGTAAACCAGAGTGTCTCATTCGTGAACTCCTTGATTTTAGTGTTTTTTGATTGTTAAACATTTTTTCAATTTTAAAATTGTTATTTATTTATCATTCAATCTTTTGGTTTTTTTTGATCAGTTTGTCTATAATTAATATTGCTTCTACTGGTTATATGATCATTTGAGTCGTAAAGATATAATATATTATATG
>CAIRMR010000146.1 GCA_903879715.1 uncultured Bacteroidales bacterium | reverse complement strand
TTGCCGCCAGCTTCTTTCAGATTCGCAGTCACCCACGACACCCTTGCTCTTAGCTAATGATATGTACTGCAACACTCATTCGGGACTTGCACCCTATAGGTTATGACCATGCCCGACACACAATAAAAACGCCGGATTTACTCCCGGCGTTTTCAATTATAATTCATTGATTATTAAAAATCTACCACTGTTGTCCAGCCAAATTTATCTTCGGCATCACCATACTGAATATCGAGAAGTCGCTGATACAGTTGTGTGGATTTTGCACCGGCTTTTCCATCGAGGCAATAGTTCCATTCGGTTCCCATTTCCGGATCAGCAATGCGGCGGATAGGAGAAATAACGGCAGCGGTTCCGCAGGCACCAACTTCATCGAACTCGGACAATTCCTCCAAAGCAACTTTCCTTCTTTCTACTTTCATGCCCATATCCTCTGCCAATACCATCAGGCTCTTATTAGTGATGGATGGTAGAATTGATTCAGACAAAGGAGTAATATAGGTATTGCCTTTTATTGCAAAGAAATTAGCCGGGCCGGCTTCGTCTATATATTTTTTCTCGCGTGCATCAAGGAATAATACAGACGCATAACCTTCTTTATGAGCTATTTCACCAATTGTGAGGCTGGCAGCGTAATTTCCGCCTACTTTATACCGGCCGGTTCCTTTCGGAGCAGCGCGGTCGTAGTCACGCGAAACCATAATGCTGACAGGATTGAAACCTTCTTTAAAATAAGCTCCGACCGGTGTTACAAATACCATAAAGAGGAACTCATCAGCAGGCTTCACTCCAACCCTTGGTCCTGAACCAAACAACAAAGGGCGGATATACAAAGCGGCTCCTGTTCCGTGAGGCGGAATGAATTCCGCATTCATACGAACAGCCTTTAACACAGCTTCTTTGAAAAGTTCCATCGGAGGAACAGCCATCATAATACCATTTGCCGAATCCTGCATGCGTTTGGCATTTTCATCCCAACGGAACAGCCTCACCTTGCCATCCTTGCCCATATAAGCTTTTAATCCTTCAAAAGCCTGCTGACCATAATGAAGTCCGGTTGCAGCCATGTGTATAGAAACGAATTCAGAATCCGAAACTTCTATTTTGCCCCATTCTCCTTCGCGGTAGTACGAACGGACATTGTAATTTGTTTTTTGATAACCGAATGGCAGGTTAGCCCAATCTATGTGATCCATATATTCTGAATTAAATATTATTGTGCTGTTTATTAGGCAACTAAAAAAATTAGATAATCTTTAATTTTCAGTGTTTCACTTAAAAGTGCGAAGGTAGAAAATAAAAATACTTCGGGGTAAAATTACGCAAAATATTGTTTGGATGGTTGGGGAGATTCATGTTTCATGATTCACGGGCACTGAGCGGAGTCGAAGTGCATGTTTCTAGTTTCTGGTTCAAAGTTCAAAGTTGTTCAAAGTTGTTCAAAGTTCGAAAATCACAACTTTATAATCACAAATCACAAATTTTACGCTCAGCGAAGGTCATAAGTCCTCATATCTCAAATACTTTAATCTTCAAATTTCCAAATCCTCAAATTTTCAAATCCTCAAATCCTCAAATCCCCAATTCTTCAAATTTCCACCCTCTAAATCCTAATCCCTAACTCCCAACCCCTGCTTAAAGTGCCAAATTGACAGTCCCACCCCCATGGCACATGCTTTGATAAACAAGGGAAAGAAAATATAAAACCAATTTACTATGCAAACCGGAAAAATCAACGTACAGACTGAGAACATTTTCCCCATCATTAAAAAATTCCTTTATTCGGACCACGAAATATTCCTGCGCGAATTAATAGCCAATGCTGTTGACGCTACAACAAAGCTGAAAACCCTTTCGGCTCTTGATAAGTTTAAGGACGAACATGGCGATCTGACTATTGAAGTAATCCTCGATAAAGAAAACAAAACCCTTACCGTGAAAGATCGTGGTGTTGGTATGACATCAGAGGAAATTGACAAATATATCAACCAGATTGCATTTTCGGGAGCTGAAGAGTTTGTAAAGAAATTCAAAAACAAGACGGAAGTTGAGCAAGGCGGACTGATCGGTCATTTCGGATTAGGATTTTACTCTTCATTTATGGTTTCCGATAAAGTAGAAATCAGAACCAAAACATTTAAAAAAGGTGCCGGCACAAAAGCTGTTAACTGGGAATGTGACGGTTCACCCGATTATACCATCAACGAAATTGAAAAATCCGATCGCGGAACTGAAATCATTCTGCATATCAACGAAGAATCCAATGAGTTTCTTGAAGAAAGCCGCATCCTCGAACTTTTGAATAAATACTGCAAATTCCTTCCTGTTCCTATACGTTTCGGAAACGAAAAAACCTGGGAGAAATCAGAAACCGAAAAAGACGAAAAAGGCGAACCCAAAGAGATAGAAATCGAAAAACCTCGTATCATCAACAACTCCAATCCTTTATGGAAACAGAGACCGGCTGATCTTACCGACGAAGATTACAATAAATTCTATCGCGAGTTATACCCGATGACTTTCGATGATCCTTTGTTCCATATTCATCTCAATGTTGATTATCCTTTCAACCTCACTGGCATACTGTTCTTCCCGAAAGTGAAGAAAAACTTCGAAATGCAGCGCGATAAAATCCAGTTGTACTGCAACCAGGTTTTTGTTACTGACTCGGTTGAAGGTATTGTTCCCGACTTCCTTACCCTTTTGCATGGAGTTATCGATTCGCCTGATATTCCGCTTAACGTTTCACGCAGTTACCTGCAGAGTGATTCGAATGTGAAGAAAATCTCCGGCCATATCATGAAAAAAGTAGCCGATAAACTGGAAGAAATTTTCAAAAATAACCGCGAGGAATTTGAAAAGAAATGGGATGACATCAAAGTATTTATTGAATATGGTATCGTTTCGGAAGCAAAATTCTACGACCGTGCCGAGAAATTCTGCCTGCTGAAAAATTCAGAAGATAAATACTTCACTTTTGAAGAATATAAAGCAAAGATCAAAGATAATCAGACAGATAAAGAAGGAAACCTCGTTCTGATTTACACTTCTAATCCGGAAGAGCAGCACAGCTATGTACAGAATGCCCGTGAACGTGGATACGATGTTCTTGTGCTTGATGGTCCTATCGACAATCATTTTGTAAACACACTGGAACAGAAATTCGAGAAAAGTCATTTTGTTCGTGTTGACGCTGAAGTTGCTGACAAGCTTATAAATAAAGCTGATGCATTGCCTTCAAAGCTTACTGAGGATCAGACCAAACAACTTACCGAATTATTTGAGGCACAGGTTAATAAAGCAACTTATCATATTTCAGTCGAAAACCTGGGTGAAAACGATATCCCTGTAACTGTAACCCAGCCTGAGTTTATGCGTCGAATGAAAGATATGTCGGCCATGGGAGGCGGAGGACAGTTTGCTTTTATGGGAAACATGCCCGATAGTTATAACCTGGTTCTAAATTCAAACCACAAATTAATGGGCCAGTTACTCGAAACCGAAGATCAGGAAAATAAAGTGAAGATGATCAAACAATTAGTTGACCTGGCTTTGCTTTCGCAAAACCTGCTTAAAGGTGAAGCATTAACAGGATTCATTAAACGAAGTGTTGACATCATCAAGTAAAAAGCTTATTTTAAAAATAAGTTAAACTCATAACTATAAACCAATAAAACCGAAAAAATGAAAAAATCATGGATTATCATAGGAGGGATTGTTTTACTTGTAATAATTCTGTTCTCCTCAGTCAAAGGAACTTACAATGGTCTGGTAACAAATGATGAAAAAGTTAATGAAAGCTGGGCTCTTGTTCAAGCAGATTACCAGCGACGTGTCGATTTGATTCCGAACCTGGTAAGTACTGTTAAAGGGTATGCTAAATTCGAGCAGGAAACATTAATTAAAGTTGTTGAACAACGTGCAAGTGCAACTAAACCAACTATAAATGTTGATGCGACAAAACTTAATGCTAATACTTTCGCACAAGTTGAGAAGGCTCAAAACGAGCTTAGTTCGGCTTTAAGCCGCCTACTTGTTACTGTTGAGAAATACCCTGATTTAAAAGCTAATGAGCAGTTTAAAACCTTGATGGTTCAACTTGAAGGTACAGAAAACCGTATCAAAGATTCTCGTCGTAGATTTGGTGAAGCTGTTAATATTTACAATACACAATTGAGGCGTTTCCCGACCAATATCCTGGCAGGAATGTTTGGATTTGCGCAGAAACCTTATTTTACAGCTCAGGCTGGTGCCGAAAATGCACCTAAAGTTGAGTTATAGGGTAAATCAGAAACAGGAAGATAGTAGTTCCAATATTTCAAGTCTGCGATAAAAACCATAGCAGATTTCAAGAATTCAGTTTCATTGGAAATCTACTATTTTAAAAACATAAAAGAAGTCATGGTGAGAAAACAGAAGTTACCTTTAGGAGGTTTTATTAAAAAAAAATCTGTTTTCTTGCTCTTGACTTCTTTTTTAACATATACAATAACTCAATTGAATTAAATTACCTTCGACATGCCTAATGCAAGAAATTTTTTCACTAAGAAACAGCAGGAAGATATAAGCCAGGCCATAATGAATGCGGAACTGGATACTTCAGGCGAAATACGTGTGCATATTGAAAATACCTGCACCGGTGATGCACTCGACAGAGCTCTCGTGGTATTCAATAAACTTGAAATGAAAAAAACCGAAAGCCGCAACGGAGTACTGATCTACCTTGCTGTTAAAAACCGTAAATTTGCCATAATCGGTGATTCAGGAATTCACGCAGCCGTTACTGAAAGCTTCTGGGATAGTATCAGAAATAAAATGATGGATCGTTTTCGTGAAAATCATTTCACCGAAGGCCTGGTTGAAGCCGTTACAGAAACAGGGATTCAACTTAAAAAGTATTTCCCATATCTTAAAGATGACAAGAATGAACTTTCCGATGAAATTTCATTTAATGATCATCAAAACTAATTTTAACCAATTAAATTTGCGCTAAACTCAGCTTATGAAATCTGGCCCACACATTAAATATCTGCTCTTTACAGCCATTTTACTTTTAAATGCAGCATCTGGTTTTGCTCAGGGTAGTATTCCGGAAGCACCTGTTCCACCCCGATTGGTAAACGATTTTGCACAGATATTGAGCCCGGATGAACTTCAAAACCTTGAATCGAAACTGGTTGCTTTTAATGATTCAACTTCAGTTCAGATAGCTGTTGTTATTGTGCCTACACTAAATGGCTACGAAAAAGCAGACTTTGCGAATCAACTTGGTGAAAAATGGGGTGTTGGCGGAAGTAAATTTGATAATGGCATTGTAGTTTTAATAAAGCCTAAAAGTTCATCTGAAAATGGCGAAGCATTTATTGCTACCGGATATGGGGTGGAAGGAGCTATACCTGATGCCACAGCCTACGATATAGTGAATAATGAGATGATCCCTCATTTCAAGCAAAATGACTATTATGGAGGAATTAATACAGCTACAGATGTTTTAATTTCATTGGTTAAAGGTGAATTTAAAGCTGACAGCTATAGCAAAAAGAAAAAAGGATCGTCTGCAATTTTTGTACTGATCATTATAATTATCATTATTTTTCTTATTTCCCGCAATAACAACAACCATCATACTATTAACCGTTCAGGCGGCGCAGGAATGCTCTTCTTCCCATGGATGATGGGCGGTGGAGGTGGAAGCGGAAGCAGTGGTGGCGGATTTGGAGGCGGAGGAGGCGGCGGATTTGGCGGTTTTGGCGGTGGCGGTTTTGGCGGTGGCGGTGCTGGCGGAAGCTGGTAGGGTTATTGGTTAATGGTTATAAGTTAATGGTTAATGGTAAAAAGTGAAAAATCGTAAATCGTAAATCGTAAATCGTAAATCGCAAATCGTAAATCGTAAATCACAAATCGTAAATCGTAAATCACAAATCGTAAATCACAAATCACAAATCGTAAATCGTAAATCGTACTTTGTAAATCGTAAATCGTAAATCGTAAATCGCAAACCGATAAAACTCTCATAAAGGAAGGAATATTTTTTTCTTCCTTTTTTTGTGTCAAAGCGTGTACAATCCTTTCAATTTAGCCATGATTTGAGCTCCGACAAGGAAAATCTGACAAAATTTTTAGCTACATAATTTTGACAATTTTACACTTATTATTATTATTCTACTAAAATATTCAGGTATTATGATACTTAAATCTGTAAATAAACAATTTGCATTAAGTCAGTATGCCACTTGTATTCAGTTGTATCAGTGATTATTAATTGCCGTATTCTGATAACTCCACAATTTAGAATGCTTCCAAATTGCAGGAATGTTAAAAAAACAAAAAAAATAGTATTGCTAGTGTATCGCTTATTATCTAAATTCGCTGTGTTGTGAAATGAAAAACAAAACACAGCCGGAGGAATGATAAAGCTTTACTTTCCCATCACATTTCAACTTTATAAATCATAAACGTCGTGCGGACGCAAAGCAGCTCTGCGCGTTCGTATTGTCATTTTATATACCTTATTAATCAGTAACCACGTATGCACCTACAAGCATCCAACAAACAGAAACTGATAACATTCAAACTGACAGCACCATTGATCCTGCTTATGGCCGGACTGCTGTTCAGTTCAGTTTCGCAAGCACAGAACAAAGGCAAGGAGATTTTCGAGAAGAACTGTGTCATTTGCCACAAGCTCACAGAAGAAAAACTGGTAGGCCCCGGGCTAAAAGGAATTACTGAGCGACGTGATAAAAAATGGCTCAAAAAGTTTATTCCTGCATCCCAGGATATGGTTAAAGCAGGTGATAAACTCGCGGTCCAGGTTTTCAACGAAAACCTGAAAATCCCTATGCCGGATCACAAATTCCTTACGGATGATGATCTGGATCAGTTAATTACCTACATTGAAACATACAAGCCTGCCGAAGCTAAAAAAGTTTCTGTTGACATTACAAAGAAAGACGGATTCTGGCGTGATGAAATCGTACGTGGTGAAAGATTATTCGCAGGTGTTATCCCTTTCGAAAAAGGGACTACGTTAAACTGTATTTCGTGCCACGCCGTTGTAGCTACCGATACACTGAACTTCAATCCATCAGCTGTTGATCTTGCTAAAGCCTGGCAGGAACCTAACGGAACAAACCTTTACCAGGTTCTGAGCGAACCTACTTCAGCCAAAATGACTGAAGCTCACAAAGGACTCCAGTTATCAGATAAAGAAGTTTATGATATTTCAGCCTATCTTTCCGAGGTCGGCAAAAAAGGAATGACCTGGGAAAAAACATTTCCGGCAAGGCTGCTCCTTTTCCTTTTCCTTGGATTGCTTATGGCATGGGCACTTGCGGATCTGATCTGGTTCAGGAAAGTAAAATACCGCGTAATACATGTGCTTATTATAATCGTTGGTCTTGGAGTTCATGGAACTTTAGTTATCCAGGAAGGTATTAACCTGGGTCGAACTAAAGATTATATGCCTGATCAGCCTATTAAATTCTCACATAAAGTGCATGCAGGTCAAAATAAAATTGACTGCAAATATTGCCACTCCATTGCAGATTACAGTAAGTCAGCAGGAATTCCTTCAGCTAATCTTTGCCTAAACTGTCATAAAGTGGTAATTGCCGGTGCGCGATCAGGAAAATTTGAAATCAAAAAAATCCAGAGAGCCGTTGAATCAGGCAAACCAATTGAATGGGTTCGCGTACATAAACTTCCTGATCATGCTTTCTTTAGCCATGCACAACATGTTGGCGCGGGTAAAGTTGAATGTAAGACATGCCACGGAGCTGTTGAAACTATGGACCTTGTGAAACAGGTTTCGGATCTTTCGATGGGATGGTGTGTTAACTGTCACCGTCAAACCGGGATTCAGTCTACCACAAACAAATATTATGAAGGATTCAAAGCCCTACATGATGATGCAAAAGCAGGTAAAAAGATTACTGCTGAGCGCCTTGGCGGAATTGATTGCAGCAAATGCCATTACTAAACCGGGGAATTGTTAAAATCAGCAACTAAAGAACAAATTAAACAGAACCTTTTATACCTCAATATATAAATGGAAAAGAAATATTGGAAAAGTCTTGAAGAGCAAGCTAACCTGCCCATAATAAATCCCGGTCAGAAAGATGTGGATGCATCGCGTTCGCTTCTCGACCTGATTGATGACGAAATTGACAGTAAACCATCGTCGCGGCGTAACTTCCTGAAATTCTGCGGATTCAGCTTTGCTACAGCAGCCATTGCAACCAGTTGTCAGAACCCGGTTCAACAAGCAATTCCACACCTCAGCAAGCCGGAGGAAGTAACTCCCGGTATGGCAAACCATTATGCTTCAACCTATTTCGATGGCCAGGATTATAACGGAATACTTGTAAAAGTTCGCGATGGCAGACCCATTAAGATTGAAGGAAATGAACTTTCTTCTATCAGCCAGGGATCAACCAGTGCCAGAGTTCAGGGATCAGTTTTAAGCCTGTATGATGATGGTGCACGGTTTAAATCACCAATGATAGGTGGAAAAGAATCAACATGGAACGCAGTTGATATCGAGGTTACTTCGAAACTTACTGCCGCCTACTTGACTGGCAAATCGATTGCCCTTGTTACTTCCACCATTATCAGCCCTTCTACCCTATCAGTTATTGAAGAGTTTAAAACGAAATTCCCGACTACAAAGCATATAACCTATGATGCAGTTTCATCATCGGCATTGCTTCAGGCGAATAATCTCACTTTTGGCACACAAACCATTCCTGATTATTATTTCGACAAAGCGGATGTAATTGTAAGCTTCGAAGCTGATTTCCTCGGAACCTGGCTTATGCCGGTTGAATTCACCCGTCGATTTGCTGCTAGCCGTCGCTTGAATGCCGAAAAACGTTCCCTATCGCAGCTAACGGTTTTTGAATCAGGCATGTCGCTTACCGGTTCAAATGCTGATTACCGATTCCCTATTAAGCCAAGTCAGCAGGCTTCTGTAATTTTAAGTCTGTATAATGAAATAGCCAAAGCCACCGGCGGAACTACTTACAATGCGCCGGCTTCTGCTGTTGATGTTACCAAACTGGCACAAAAACTCCTTGGCGCAAAAGGCAAATCAATTGTTGTTTGCGGAATAAATGATACTTCAATTCAGATCGTTGTAAATGCTATCAACCTGATGTTGCAGAACTACGGCAGCACGATTGATTTTTCAGCTTCACTCAATATCCGCAAAGGCATTGACGAAGATATGTCCGCTCTCGTTAAAGAAATGAACGAAGGCAAAACAGGCGCTGTTATCTTTTACAATGTTAACCCGGTTTACAATTACAGCGATCCTAAATTGTTACAGGATGGCCTGAAGAAAGTTGAGCTAACAGTTAGCCTGTCAAATGCAATAGATGAAACAGCAGCTGTTTGTAGTGTAGTTGCTCCTGATCATCATTTTCTTGAATCTTGGAACGATGCTGAACCTAAGAAAGGGCTTTTCAGTCTGCAGCAACCAACAATTAACCATATTTACTGGACCCGCCAGGCACAGGAAAGCCTCCTGAAATGGGCTGGCAGCACCACCCTTTTCAGTGCATATCTGAAACAATACTGGCAACAGAATTTTGCCGGGAAACAATCGGAATATACTTCTGCAGCTGATTTCTGGAATTATACTTTGCAAAAAGGAGTATTTGAACTTCCTGCAACTCCTGCTCAGCCAGCATTTACGGGTCAGGCTATAGCTGATGCTGCAACAAAGGCAGCCGCTGTAAAATCTGCTGAAAACGAACTTGTATTTTATGAAACCATAGCTTTAGGAAACGGGCAACATACCAACAATCCCTGGATGATGGAAATGCCTGACCCGATTTCGAAAGTTTGCTGGGATAATTTTGCTGCCATTTCACCAGCTGACGCTAAAAAACTTGGCGTGGTAACCGGTGATGTTTTAAAACTCGCTGAGGGACTTGAACTTGTGGCTTACATTCAGCCGGGGCAAGCCGAAGGCACCATTGCCATAGCATACGGTTATGGCCGGACCAAAGCCGGAAAAGTTGCTGATGGTGTGGGTGTGAATGTTTTCCCTTTTATGAAAATGGATGGCGGCAACCGTAAAGCTTTCATGGCTACCGGGGCAGTTACCAAAACCGGTAAAAAATACAACATCGCTTCAACCCAGATGTACCATTCGATGGAAGGGCGAGATATTGTTCGTGAAACTACACTTGCTGAGTGGAAAGAGAAGCCAAACTCAGGCAACGAAATGCACGAAGAAACTGAAAAACTTAATGTTACACTTTACAAGGAAATTTTATACGAAGGACATCATTGGGGAATGTCAATTGACCTGAATGCTTGCACCGGCTGCAGCGCCTGCGTTATAGGATGCCAGGCTGAGAACAATGTTCCCGTAGTCGGTAAAGCCCAGGTTGAACTTACCCGTATCATGCACTGGATCCGCATCGACAGGTATTATTCTGAAAATGAAGCTAATCCATCCGTATATTTCCAGCCGGTAATGTGCCAGCAATGCGATAATGCGCCCTGCGAAAATGTTTGCCCGGTATCGGCAACCAACCACAGCAGCGAAGGTCTTAACCAGATGGCATACAACCGCTGCATCGGAACGAAATACTGCATCAACAACTGTCCGTATAAAGTACGTCGCTTCAACTGGTTCCGCTATGCTACCAACGATGCGTTCGATTATAATATGAACAGCGATATGGGCCGTATGGTTCTGAATCCTGATGTTACTGTCCGCGAACGTGGTGTGGTCGAAAAATGTTCGTTCTGTGTTCAGCGCATACAGGAGAAAAAACTGCAGGCTAAGCTTGAAAATCGTGAGCTTGCTGACGGTGATATTAAAACTGCCTGTATGCAGGTTTGCCCGGCCGGAGCAATCATATTCGGTGATACAAACAACAAGCAAGGCAAACTCATCGATCTGTTTACCGATCAACGTAACTACAACCTGATTGAAGAAATTCACACACTTCCTTCAGTAGGATATCTTACCAAAGTTCGTAACAGGGATGAAGAAACAGGAAAGGCTTAATCAGCCGTTTTAGCATTCTCAACAAAATAAATAAAGCACAAAAACATTAACTCGCAATACCTTTTGAAATATGTATAAAGCTGAAGTACGAGGTCCGCTGATTCTGGGCAACAAGGATTACCGGCAAATCACCAGCGACATTATTGCGCCGATCGACAATCCTACACCTGGCTGGTGGAAAGTAGCACTGGCAATTAGTCTGGTAATGGCCAGTTTCGGAATTTTTGCTCTCTACTATACCGTTCGCTATGGATTGGGAACATGGGCAGTAAACAATTCTGTAGCCTGGGGCTGGGAAATCATCAACTTCGTTTGGTGGATCGGTATAGGGCATGCCGGGACCGCATTTTCCATTTTCCTGCTTATCCTGAGGCAGAAATGGCGTACCTCCATTAACCGTGCTGCCGAAGCCATGACGGTATTTGCAGTTGGTTGTGCCGCTATTTTCCCTGCCATTCACATGGGACGCGTTTGGCTGGCTTTTTACATTTTTCCTTATCCAAATACTCGCGGACCATTATGGGTTAACTTTAACTCGCCGTTGTTCTGGGACTTTATCGCCATCAGCGCATATCTGTTAATTTCTGCTTCCTTCTGGTATTTCGGAATGGTTCCTGATTTTGCATCTATCCGCGACAGGGCCAAAACAAAGGCGAAAAAAGCTATTTACGGATTCCTCGCTTTTGGCTGGACTGGTTCAACAAAAGAATGGTTGCGGTACGAAGGGTTGAGTTATGTGCTTGGCGGTATTGCTGCAGTGCTGGTTGTTTCTGTTCACTCTATTGTATCAACCGACTTTGCCAGTTCAGTAATTCCTGGATGGCACTCAACATTATTTCCTCCTTATTTTGTAGTCGGAGCTATTTTCTCCGGTTTTGGTATGGTTATGACGCTTATGATCGTGATCCGCAAATATTATCACCTTGAGGATTATGTTACTGCTTCTCACCTGAATGCCATTGCAAAAATCCTGGTTTTCATTTCCCTCATCATGGGAACTGCTTATGCCACCGAAGTATTTATAGCCTGGTACAGCGGCAATCCATATGAAATGTTTACGTTCTTCCATAACCGTATTACAGGAGATTATTCATTTATGTTCTGGGCGATGGTTATCTGCAATGCAGTAATTCCGCAGGTGATGTGGTCGAAGAAAGTGCGTAGCAATATCACAGCCTTGTTCATCATTTCGCTGATCATCAATGTAGGTATGTGGTACGAACGTTTTAACATTGTTGTTACCTCACTGTCAAAAGACTACCTCCCTTCATCCTGGGCAACATACTCACCAACCTGGGTCGAAATAGGAATTTACATCGGTACCATAGGGATTTTCACCGCAGGCGTATTGTTCTTCTTCCGCTTTGTGCCTATGATTGCCATCAGCGAAGTTAAGAGTGTATTGAAACCTACCGAAATAACGGAAAAACATTAAAATACCTGAGAAACAATGAATACTACACATATAATTGGTGTTTTCGACAGCAAGACGGACCTGCTGGCGGGTATTGAAAAAGCCAAGAGTAAAAATTTCAAAATCGATGAAATTTATACGCCTTACCCGGTAATGGAAGCAATTGATGCTTTGGAACGCAAATCGAGATTTACATTAGCAGCATTCTTTTATGGATTTGCTGCGGTTGTAGGAGTGCTTTCGTTCCTTTACTGGACTTCGGTGATTGACTGGCCGATAAATTACGGTGGAAAACCAACCAATGCATTTCCTTCATTTATCATCATTACTTTGGTACTCACCATCCTTACAATCACTATTTTGAGTTTGTTCACCTTTTCGATCAGGGCAAAAATATATCCGGGAAAGAAATATATACTTCCGGATGAACGCGCTACAGATGACAAATTCATTGTCCTGTTTGATAAAAAGACAGCCGGTGGAGGATTTGAAGCTATATCATCCGCTCTGAAAGCAGGTGGTGCTTCCGAAGTATACGAAAAGGAACTTTAAAATGATACGTAAAAAATATAATTATATGGGTTACTTCAGTAAAGCCCCGATCAGACTAACTGCGGCCATTGCCTTATCGGCATTGCTTTTTACCTCTTGCGACCGTACACGTATTCAGAAAGGATATGAGTACTTCCCTGACATGGCGCATTCGCTGGCCTACGAAACTTATGCTCCGGCAAAAGGCGCTGCCAATGGAATTACCATGCAGATGCCGGTTCCAGGTTCAATTCCCCGCGAAATGATTCCTTACCAGTACGCTGCAACTCCCGAAGGACGCTTACTGGCAGGCAAAGAACTTGTATGTAAGATTGAATCCAGCGACACAAACCTGGTACGTGGAAAAGAGATGTTTGTAGTTTATTGCCAGAACTGTCATGGAGTTTCCGGAAAAGGAGATGGCCATCTATATACAAGCGGTAAATTCACTATGCAGCCGGCATCCCTTATTTCGGAACGTATGCTCATAGCTCCTATTGGCGAAGTATATCACGTTATAACTGCCGGATGGAACACTATGGGTGCTCATGGACCACAGATTATGCCTGACGACCGTTGGAAGATAGCCCTTTACGTTAAGAATAATCTTCAAAAGAACATTAAATAAGCTCCACGTATATGGATACCAAAGTAATATTTACGAAGAAATTTTATTATATAACCTATGGCCTGATGGGCCTTGGAGTTATCGGGCTGGTATATGGTTTCCTCACTGACTCGCACCGTACCTGGGCCAACCTGCTGATGGACAATTATTATTTTCTGTCATTGGCGTTAGGAGCAGCTTTCTTTTTCTGCTTGCAGTATATCACCCAGTCAGGCTGGTCAGCAATGTTCAGGAGAATCCCTGAAGCGTTGATGGCTTATATTCCTTATGCAGGGATCATTATGGTTGTAATGTATTTCGGACTTCATGATATTTACCACTGGTCGCATCCCGACCTGGTTGCCAACGACGAGTTACTCGCGCACAAAGCCCCCTACCTGAATGTTCCTTTCTTTATGATAAGGCTGGTTATATTCTTTGTCGCCTGGATATTGCTGACCCGTTACCTTCGCAAACTCTCATTGCAGGAAGATGCATTGGGCAGTAAAGAACTGTTCGAAAAAATGGAGTTCTGGTCGAAAGTATTCATTTTTGTACTGGCAGTAACTTTCTCTGCGGCTTCGTTCGACTGGATTATGTCGATTGACGCGCATTGGATCAGCGGTATTTTTGCCTTTAAGAACTTTGCAGCTGCATTTTACCATGGCACCTCACTTATTGGTTTAATAGCTATTATTCTCCATAAGAAAGGCTATTTCAAAGATATGAACGAGTACCATCTGCTTGATTTTTCGAGGTATATGTTTGGTTTAAGCATTATCTGGGGCTATCTGTATTTTGCCCAGTTTGCACTGATCTGGTTCGGAAATCTACCTGAAGAAACCATTTATTATGCAAAGCGATGGGAAAATGGCTGGATAATATTTGTTTTCCTCAATTTTGCCATTAACTGGTTTATTCCTTTTATCGTATTGCTTCCGCAGAAACTGGATAAGAACATTAACGTTGTTTATGGCATTTGTGTTCTTCTGCTTGTTGGTTTATATACCGATATTTATGAGCAGGTTATGCCGGATTTCCTGACTTCCCCATCCTTAGGAATAATTGAAATCGGAGTATTTGCAGGACTGGCAGGATTATTCCTTTTCGCATTTGCAAAAGCGCTGGCATCAGCACCACTGATTGCTGAGAACCATCCATACTTAGAAGAAAGTATTCATCATCATTTGCATTAAGAGATAAAATAACTGCCCTGTATATAAACACAATACAAATAACCAAGCAGATTATCAGTACTAAGCATTTTGGTTCAGGAATGTAATTATTTCATCTGTTATTAATTTGTTTTTTAACGGTCAGATGGAATACGCCAGATTGATCTTAATATCATCTCCGGTTGGTGATTTATTCCAATCATGGCTATTTCATGTGTTTATTTTTTAATTTTTTACGGGTCACATGGAATTATTAACGTCTTGCTTATTTTTAAAGGTGTTAATGAGCTAAAGGTTCGCCTGGAATAATCATCCCTCTGTGAGACAATTTATTGTCATGGCTCGTTTCATCTTTACAAAGCATCAAAGCCCGGATATTGCCGGGCTTTTGCATTTCATTGGTAAGCCTTTTTAACAAAATTTTGCTGGTACTGATTGCAAATCAGCGCCAGCGGGAGGAAATAATTATTGATATCAATCTTAGTAATACTTTTTGTTTCGTATTTTTGTAATCCTGTTGATTTTACTTAAAAAACAACCATTATGGACGTACAGGCACAAAAAACAATTATAATAGAGCAGTTTAAACAGCTGAACGATATAAACCTGATTAATGCTATCAAAAGCATACTCGATTACGCGATAAAGAAAGAAAAGGATATTTATGACATACCTGAAGCCCATCAGCAAATGGTAATGGAACGGTATGATAAAGTACGTAAAAACCCGGAAAGGCTTTTAGATTTGGACGAAGCTATAAATACGCTGAAAGCCAAATGAAGAAGTACAAAGTAAAAATTGACCCTGAAGCACTTGCCGATATTCAGAACATTACCAACTGGTATAATCAGGCACAGGATAAACTTGGTGAAAGATTTCAGGATACTGCCATTTCAAAAATAAAATGGCTAAGCAAAGACCCTCAGATATTCGCTATCAGATACCTTGAAATCAGGTGCATGCAGGTAACGAAATTCCCCTACCTGATTCATTTTTATATTAACGAGGAAACCAATACAGTGGAAGTATTGGCTGTGATAAGTACCAACCGGAATCCTGAAATCCGGGAAGAAAAAACAGGTAAGCATATTTAAAAGTTAAAAGCTGTTGATCGTATACCTGATAAGGACAAGCAAGTAATAAAAAAATATTGTTGTTTTTATTACCAGAGGCAAAATGAAACTTTAGCTCTTTAAAGCAGCAAAGCCCGGATATTATCGGGCTTTGCCTTTCATTGGCATGCCTTTTTAACAAAATTTACCCGGCACTGATTGAAAATTAATGTTCGCAGGGGTTCCCGAAAGGATGGATGTCTATGGCACCACATGTAATTATTTGTGGGGTAGCGGGGGGAGAGAGCTTACCTGTTCATTAATTCATTTTTCCTAAATCCGATTAATACTCTGTTTTACAAAGCATTATCGTTTTAGGTAAAAACCGAACTATAAAAAGTGAATAAACTTTTCAGGAATTTCAGTTTTCGTTAAACAAAACCTAAGCAATTCTTGTTAATAAAGCGTTAATTAAATTTTATTAAGATAATATTCATGGACTGAAATTCAGGCCAAACTATAAATGATTATCTTTCAGGAATAAATCATATACATTGCACAAAACAATTTTATCACAAATGAAAAAAACCATCTCATGGTTTGCACTGCCGATATTGCTGACAGTAATGCTTTTTTATACCAATTCTGTTTCAGCGCAAAATGAAAAGGAACAGGAAGTCGGAATTACTGAACACCTGGATGAATACATACCTTCGGATATTATTCTCACCGACCACAACGGAAAAGTTGTTAACCTCAAACAACTGATCAACAAACCAACCGTATTGTGTTTTGTGTATTACAGATGCCCGGGTATCTGCAGTCCGCTGATGAATGGCCTGGCAGAAGTTATGGCAGAAACTGGTATGGTACTCGGAAAAGATTATCAGGCCGTCACTATCAGTATCGATCCCCGCGAGACGTATGACCTTGGAAAGAAAAAAAGGGATACATATCTTAAAAAACTGAAAGGTCAGGATGGTTCAGGCTGGACTTTTCTGGTTGGTGACAGCGCCAATGTAGCAAAAGCAACCAATGCTCTCGGTTTTAAGTATAAGTTTGTGAATAACGAGTTTATGCACGAAGGCGCGTTAATGATGATCAGTCCCGAAGGAAAGATTACACGTTATCTGAAAGGGATAAGTTTCGTGCCTTTTGAGTTCCGACTTGCACTGGTGGAAGCATCAGAAGGCAAATCAGCTCCAACTATAATTAAAGTTCTGAAGTATTGCTATTCCTATGATAGAAAAACAGAAAGATATTCTCTCGATGTTACACGTATAACGGCAACCTTAACCATCATTTTTGCTGTTTCACTTCTTGCGTACCTTCTCATCCGCGGACGGAGAAAAAAAAAACAAACCTGCTAACCAATAATTACTTTAACATACATGACCGGAAATTCTTCAACACATCGGCTGCCCAGTTACCTTGAATACCAGGGTAAGTACACCGGAATCCGTGCCTGGATTTTATCGACCGATCACAAACGTATAGCTCTGTTATACTTGTACTCGCAGATATTTTTCTTCCTCGCCGGACTGGTAATGGGATTATTTATGAAGCTCGAGCTTATTGCGCCCGGGCAACAGATCATGGGGCCCCAGGCCTACAATGCACTTTTCACTGTACATGGTCTAACCATGATATTCCTTTTTATCATACCGGGACTGGCGGCATCGTTCGGTAACTTTATGATTCCGATCATGATCGGAGCAAAAGACGTTGCCTTCCCTAAACTGAATTTATTCTCCTGGTACCTTT
Source organism: uncultured Bacteroidales bacterium (assembly GCA_903879715.1). Classification (GTDB taxonomy): domain Bacteria; phylum Bacteroidota; class Bacteroidia; order Bacteroidales; family UBA4417; genus UBA4417. Next base: position 7,943 of record CAIRMR010000146.1, on the reverse strand, counting down.
TTATTGCCGGTGCAGTGATTATTTTAGTCGGAATTTTTTCCGGCGATGGTCCACCTGATACAGGCTGGACATTTTACGCACCTTATAGTCTGAAAACTAATACCAATGTTGTTCTCTCTGTTTTCGGAGCGTTTGTACTAGGGTTTTCATCGATTCTTACCGGTCTGAACTTTATTGTTACCATACACCGTATGCGGGCACCGGGAATGGGATTTTTTCGTATGCCTTTATTCATCTGGTCGTTATACGGTACAGCATGGATTCAGCTCCTGGCAACTCCGGTAGTTGGTATAACCTTTCTTATGGTTGTTGCTGACCGTATGCTTGATATCGGATTTTTTGATCCTGCCAAAGGCGGAGATCCGGTATTGTATCAGCATCTCTTCTGGATATACTCGCATCCCGCAGTTTATATCATGATTTTGCCTGCCATGGGCGCGATTACCGAAATTATTGTTACTTTTTCACGACGGACTGTATTCGGGTACAAAGCTATTGCCATGTCGAGTCTTGCCATTGCATTTGTTGGATACCTGGTTTGGGGACATCATATGTTTACTTCTGGTATGAGCGAAACGGCACGCCTGATTTTTTCCTTCTTAACTTTCCTTGTAGCAATACCGAGTGCTATTAAAGTTTTTAACTGGACAGCAACCATGTATAAAGGTTCTATTTCGCTTGAACCACCGTTCTGGTGGGCAATGGCTTTTATCTTTATATTTATGATTGGCGGACTTACCGGGCTTATTCTGGGAAGTGTTTCCACCGATGTTCATGTACACGATACAATGTTTGTTGTGGCGCATTTCCATTATATTGTATTCGGAGGCGCCGGGATAGCTTTCTTTGCGGCATTGCATTACTGGTATCCAAAAATGTTCGGCAAGATGTACAATAAAAAAATTGCCAACTGGGGACTTATCGGCTTATTTGTAGGGTTCAATACTACTTACCTGCCTATGTTCTTCCTTGGATTTATGGGAATGCCGCGACGCTATTACGATTACCTTCCTCAATTTGCAGATCTCAACCTCTTATCCACAGTAGGATCATGGGTAATGGCTTCGTCATTAATACTTGTGATTGTAAATCTGTTACGCGCTAAAAAAGGAACTCCGGAGGAAATGGACGATCCATGGGGTGGACGTACACTTGAATGGACAATTGAATCGCCTCCTTCACTCGAAAATTTTGAGGAGATACCCGTTATCGACCGCGAACCTTATGAACTAAAATCTAAATAAACAGTCTATGGAACAAAATCATGTAGCACATACAGATCATTTCGATCCGGTTGCGTCAAAACTTGGAATGTGGCTGTTTATCTTCACTGAAATACTGCTCTTCGGCGGACTGTTTATTGTTTATTCAGTTTACAGGTACAAACATCCGGTTGAATTTCACCTCGCAGCCGAGGAACTTGATGTTACAATCGGCTTGATCAATACTATTATTCTTTTAATTAGTAGTATGACAGTTGCTATGTCAATCACTGCGCTCCAGCTGGGGAATAAAAAACTCACCTTAATATTGCTGGGAACAACCGGTTTACTGGCACTTATATTCCTTGTAAATAAATATTTCGAATGGGGAGCAAAAATTCATCACGATATTTATCCGGGCAGTGAATTCCTGTTAAGCCTCAGTAAAGGTGATATGCTATTCTTCGGCTTGTATTTCTTTATGACCGGACTTCATGCATTACACATTATTGCAGGATTAGCTTTGTTAGGCGTAGCCTTCTTTAAAGTGAAGAACGGATCAGTGAATAAGGACCGTATTTCTTTATTGGAGAATGGCGGGCTCTACTGGCACCTTGTCGACCTGATCTGGATTTTCCTGTTCCCGTTGTTCTATCTAATACATTAAGCCCTATGAGCGAACATAAAAACCACATATCCTCTTATACGTCGCAGATAGTAGTTCTGCTAGTCCTTATAGTACTAACGGTGCTGACCGTGACTATTACAAGCGTTCACCTTGGGCCGTTCAATACAGCAGCAGCCATGCTTATTGCTTCTGTTAAGGCTACCATCGTACTGCTTTACTTCATGCATCTGAAGTTTGATGAAAAAATATACCGCTTTATGGTTATTCTTGTACTGGCCATTTATGCAGTAGTGATTATCATAACATTTTTTGATTACTTATACCGGCCATAACTATGTTTTCAGGATACTCAAATTTTTCGGGAGGAGTTGATACTGCTTTTGCTATCATTGTTGGAATCTCTCTTTTCTTCCTTATAGGAATTACTGCCGTTATTATCACCTTTATAATTAAGTACAACAAGAAGAATAATCCTGTTGCCTCTGAAATTGAAGGAAGTAATAAACTGGAAATCATCTGGACCGTTATTCCGTTGATACTTGTTTTATTTATGTTCTGGCTGGGCTGGAGTTCGTATATCCCTATGCGAAAAGTTCCTGCCGATGCTATGAAAATAAAAGTAACCGCACAAATGTGGAGCTGGCGCTTCGAATACCCAAACGGAAAAGTGGAAGACACACTTTATGTCCCTGTAAACAAAGCGGTTGTACTAAACATGGTTTCACTCGATGTGATTCACAGTTTATACATTCCTGCTTTCAGGATCAAGGAAGATGTTGTTCCCGGCAAAGCAGAAAACTACATGTGGTTCAAGTCACTGGTGCCAGGCTCATACGATCTTTTCTGTGCTGAATATTGCGGATTAAGGCATTCGTATATGGGAACCATTGTTGAAGTTGTTGATCAGGGCACTTTCGATAAATGGTATGCATCTGCCCCGGTAAAAGTTGACTCAACCGTAGCTGCAAAACCAGGTTTCGAAGGAAAACTTCTCTCTGAACAAAAAGGCTGTATTGCATGTCATTCAGCTGACGGAACCAGGATTGTCGGACCTTCGTACAAAGGAATTTTCGGGCATAAAGTTACCGTTGAAACCAATGGGAAGGAACGTGAAATTACAGTGGATGAAGAGTATATCAAAAAATCCATACTTGAGCCGGAAGCCGATATCGTTAAAGGATTCCCGAAAGGAACGATGATATCATACAAAGGTCAGATAACTGATGAGGAAATTGACAAAATAATCGAATACATCAAAACACTAAGTGAAGAAAAAAAATAACTCCCGCGAATTGCTTCAGGTGATCAGCGAACTGGGAAAAGTCCGGATTTCGGTAGCCGTAGCATTTACTACATTTACTGGCTATATACTTAGCCGCGGCGAATTTGACCGTGGCTTTGTTTTGCCTTTTATCGGGATATTTCTGCTGGCCTGCGGAGCCTCAGCCTTTAACCAACTTCAGGAAACCGAAACCGACCGGATTATGAAACGTACTGCAGGAAGACCACTTCCATCTGGACGTATCAGTAAAACAGGAGCTTTAATTATTGCACTGGCGTATTTTATGTCAGGAAGCCTGGTACTCTATTTCGGGCCGGGACTTTTGACACTGCTAGTTGGTATCTCCACATTTGTATGGTACAACCTCATTTATACACCGTTAAAAAGAGTCACGGCGTTTGCTGCTGTACCAGGATCTATGGTTGGAGCCTTGCCTCCACTCGCTGGATGGGTTGCAGGAGGTGGAAGTTTAACTGATCCTGGGGCTTTGGCAATTGGATTTTTCTTTTTTATGGGTCAGATACCACATTTCTGGCTGTTGTTGTTAAAATTAGGGAAACAATATGAAAGTGCCAAACTCCCTTCGCTCACACAACTATTTACGGATGAACAGATCAAGCGAATGACTTTTGTTTGGATAGCTGCAACTGCAATTTCCGCTCTCGCTTTGCCTATGTTTGGTTTGCAGGATAAAATCTGGAGCGTTTCAATGATTATACTATTGTCTGCAGGATTGATTATCATATTTATCCCACTTCTGAACCGCAGGAAGCCTTTCAATGTGGGTAAGTCCTTTGTATTAATAAATGTTTATTATCTGTTTATTATGTTTGTGATGATAGCTGACAGATTGATCTGAGGGAAAAATTCAAGACTCAAGTCCCAAATTCCAAATTCCACAAATTAATCTTTGATATATTGAGAGTAAGGTAATTATGGTCTTTCCTGGAAAAATAAATTATTGTTAAAATAGCTTAATTGTTTAATACAATTTGAACAAACCTAAACAAAAGTTAGTTTAATTACCTTAACTTTAAAATTCTTAAAAATGAAGAAACTAATATTTTATTCTGCAATTATTAGCCTGGGAATGTTTTATTCCTGTGCAGGTCCGGAAGGTAAAAAGGCTAATATAGGCGAAGCTGATACCATACTTGCCAACATTGAAGGCGCTGATAAATTTACAATTGATACAGCCCAGGCCATGGTTGAATGGAAAGGATTTAAGCCAACTGGTCAGCACAACGGAACTTTAGCTATTAAATCAGGTACTTTATATATGAAAGAAAATACACCAGTGGGAGGTGATTTTGTTCTTGCTATGAAAAGTGTGAAAGTGCTTGATATTCAGGATCCGGAATACAATGGCAAGCTCACAGGCCACCTTCGTTCAGCTGACTTTTTTGATGTTGAAAACCATCCGGAAGCAACATTTGTTATCACACAAATTGTAAGATCAAAAGAAAGTAAAACCACCTATAATCTTACAGGTAACCTAACCATCAAAGGCATTACAAAGAGTGTTGGTTTTGTGGCGGATGTAAAAAAAGAAGGTGATAATTTTACCGCATCTACACCAGAATTTACCATAGACCGGGCAGAATACGACATCAGGTTCAAATCCAAAAAATTCTTTAATGATCTGCAGGATGATTTCATAAATGATGAAATTGCTTTAGTTATAAAACTAAGCGGTGTAAAATCGCAATAACTGTATTGCTTCAAAGCCACAATCAAGATGGAATTTATAAAAGCCACTGCACAAAAAATGCAGTGGCTTTTTAATTTTACTTCGAATGGAATAAATTACGACTTATGATTTCAACATTCCCGGTATCAAATGGCATGTATGTATTTGAAAGTAAGATAATTGTATTCCAATGTTAAAAACGCATTACCATCTATGGCTTTTTTCGAATTTGGATCCAATAATTTAAAGATATTGATTTCAAGTTAAATGAATTCACTCGTCTTTGCATGAACAAGGAATTTGGGTTTTGAAATCTGGATTTTAAATCAATGATATCTCTATTTATGAACTCCTCGTCTTAAAAGTATATTTGACTGGTGCAAGTAATATGGAATTTTCTATGTTTTTCTGATCATATTCACCAATTTATATTTGTGACATTATAAAAAATTGTACCTTTAAACAACGAAAAATAACGTATTAATCTAAAGGTAAGATGAGCAACACGGATCCCGAATTGAACAAAATTTATTATCCTTCGAAAGAGGTAATTAAAAAAGCAACAGTTAAAGACTACGACTCGCTTTACAAGAGATCAATTGAAAATCGTGAAGAATTCTGGGCCACGGAAGCCAAACGGCTGGATTGGTTTAAAAAATGGGATAAAGTGCTCGACGACAGTGATAAGCCTTTTTACAAATGGTTTACCGGCGGTCAGATAAATATCATTTACAATGCTTTAGACCGGCATCAGAAAAATGCCACGCGCAATAAACTGGCAATTATATGGGAAGGTGAACCCGGCGATGTGCGGACATTTTCGTATCATGGATTGAACCGTGAAGTTGTCAAGTTTTCGAACGTGCTTCGTGCCATGGGAGCAAAAAAAGGAGAAGTCATCACAATCTATATGCCACAAGTTCCTGAATTGGTAATTGCAATGCTTGCCTGTGCAAAGATTGGAGCAGTTCATAGTGTTGTATACGGTGGCTATAGTGTTGAAGCTCTTGCCGAACGTATCGAAGATGCAAAAAGCAGGATCCTGATTACTGCCGATGGCGGTTTTAGGCGTGGAAAAGCTACCAAGCTGAAAACAATTGCCGACGAAGCAATGAAACGTTCCGCTACCATAGAAGTGTGTATTACTGTGAAACGCACTGGTGAGGAATGTTACATGGAAAACGACCGTGATTTCTGGTATCACGACCTGATGGGAATGCCATTGGCAAATACCAATTGCTGTACCGAAAAGACCAATTCAGAAGATCCTCTTTTCATCCTTTATACATCAGGAACAACAGGCAAACCAAAGGGACTTGTTCATACGCATGGAGGATATTCAGTGTATACTGCAACTACTCACCGGTATGTTTTCGACATAAAAGCTGAAGACCGCTGGTGGTGTGCTGCCGATCCGGGCTGGATTACAGGCCATAGTTACATTGTTTATGCTCCACTTATTAATGGAGCAACTATTATGATGTACGAAGGCGCTCCTAACCATCCATATCCGAACAGGTGGTGGTCGATAATTGAGAAATACGGTATTAATATCCTCTACACCTCTCCTACTGCTATCCGCGGATTAATGCGTTTCGGTTCCTCATGGGCTGATCGTCACGACCTGGGTTCATTGCGTTTGCTTGGTTCTGTTGGCGAACCAATTAACCCTGAAGCATGGAAATGGTATTACGAAGTAATCGGTAAAAGCCGCTGCCCGATAATGGACACCTGGTGGCAAACCGAAACCGGAGGTTTTATGATTACGCCTATTCCAACTATGCCGCTAAAACCAGGATCCGCTACAAAACCATTTTTCGGTAACGAAATGGCAATTGTTGATGATCATGGAGTTGAAGTAAAAGCAGGTGAAGAAGGAAACCTTGTTATTAAAAATCCATGGCCTGGCATGGCGCGTACTATTCTCGGCGATCCCGATAGATTTGTTGAAAAATATTGGGAGAAATACTCAAAGCAAGGCTGGTACCTGGCCGGTGACTCCGCACGCAAGGACGAAGACGGCTATTACTGGATCATTGGCCGTATTGATGATGTGATAAAAGTCAGCGGTTACCGCCTGGGTTCTGCTGAAATTGAAAGTGCCCTGGTAAGCCATCCAATGGTTACAGAAGCTGCTGCTGTTGCATTACCGGATGATCTTCGTGGTAATATCATCCATTGTACTGTGACTTTACGAAATGGCGCAACCGGCAGTCCTGCATTAGCCGAAGAGTTGAAAACCCATGTCGAAAAAGAAATCGGACCTATTGCCCGCCCTGCTTTTGTCGAATTTACAGATGCTCTGCCTAAAACACGTTCGGGAAAAATTATGCGCCGGGTGATCAAGGCAAGGATTTTAGGACAGGATATCGGGGATATTTCCGGGCTTGAGGAATAGTTTTATATGCGAATCGGCGAAGGGCGAATTGGCGAAGGGTGACAAAACGAGTAGCGATAAAACGAAGTAAAATAAAGCATTTTTTGAACTGCTTAAATTATTACCGTGTCATCCGATAAAGTTAGCTTTTTTGATTAACTGAATAGCACTAAAAATGAACATACGTAAAAGTGAAGTATGTTCATTTTTTTTAAATTTTAAAGTAATGATCCGGAATTTCAAGGTTCGTTTTACTTTCAAAACGAATGAGATTGACCTTATGCATTTCAATAAAATCGTCAATATTGCCGACCATTTTCAGCATCTTATCCGTTTCAACTATACTTTCAACTCCATAAATTATCCCAGGATATGAAGAGTGGGGCCATTCCTCGAAACTTTTGCAAAAACCATGATGAATAGGATTTCGATGAGTATAAATAATTGCATTTAGAAAATGGGTTTTATCGTTAATTGGTTCCCGTTTAAAGTTCTTGATAAAAAGCGAACCCATGCGATGATATACTTTATTAAACGACTGCGTATAGCTGCTAAAAAGATTAGCGAATTGTTTTGATAGAAATTTTTCGATTTCGTTGTCGCTAACACTTCCAAAGTTTTGAACTTTGGAAGTGTTAGCTTGCAACGAAAAATTTTTATTTTTTATCAGGTTTTCTATTACTTCACGCTTGCGAATCCGCACCACCAGGTGAAAGTGGTTTGGCATCAGGCAGTACGCATAGGTTTCGGCTATAGGAGAAATG
>CAIRMR010000145.1 GCA_903879715.1 uncultured Bacteroidales bacterium | reverse complement strand
TTTGAAGAAGATGTGGGTATAGATAAAACGCAAAACCTGATACAAGGGGTTCTTTTCTGAAAACGAATAAATTGAAACCTAAAACCCTGATATATTTATACCTTTACTTCAATTACAAAACGTTTAGGACAGTATTGGTTTGTGAAAGATTCACTCGGTAAAAATCCAGTTCAACTGAGTTTTGACGGTTCCGTTGGCGAATATTATTCGGCCGAATTGTTCTGGTCGCCGGATTCGAAGAAACTTGCCGGCACAAAAGTGCGTGCCGAAATTGCGCACTATATCTATTTCGTTGAATCGTCACCTGCGGACCAGCTGCAGCCTAAACTTCAGAAACGCTATTATCCTAAAGCCGGCGATGCATTGCCAATCAGCAGCCTGGTGCTTTTCGATATGGAATCAAAAATACAGATTCCGGTGGATGCAAGGCCGTTCATGAACCAGTTTACTTTAGGAAATCTTGAATGGAGAAAGGATAACCGTGCTTTTACATTCGAGTTTAACCAGCGCGGACACCAGCGTTACCAGGTGGTTGAGGTTGATGCCGCTACAGGTAATTGTGATGTGTTGATTGACGAAAAATCGAAGACATTTATAGATTACAGCAGCAAGCTTTCGAGGCATGATGTGAATGATGGCAAGGAAATCATCTGGACTTCGGAACGCGATGGCTGGAATCACCTGTATTTGTACAGCGGGTATGGATTTCTAACAGGACAGATTACCAGCGGTGAGTGGGTAGTACGTGATGTGATTAAAGTTATTGATTCATCAAGGCAGATTATTTTTACAGGCAGTGGCCGGAACATGGGCGAAGATCCTTACCTTATTCATTATTACCGTGTTAATTTCGATGGCACCGAACTGAAGGAACTCACACCGATTCAGGCAAATCACCAGGCCGAATTCTCAACGGATTACCGGTTTTTAACCGACATTTATTCGCGGGTGGATCTGGCTCCCACTTTTGTACTTCGTGATGGTGTAACCGGTAAAATACTTATGATAATTGAGCAATCCGGTGTTAACGATCTGACTTCGATGGGATGGAAAATGCCTGAGGTTTTTTCAGCCAAAGGCCGCGATGGAACAACTGATATCTGGGGAATGATCTATCGCCCGACAAGTTTCGATTCCACTAAAAAATATCCGATTATAGAATACATCTATGCAGGTCCACACAGCTCGCATGTTCCCAAGAATTTCAATGCGTCGTACAAGGCGTATGCTGTATTGGCTGAACTTGGGTTTATTGTTGTGCAGATTGATGGCATGGGAACTTCGAACCGCTCAAAAGCTTTTCACGATGTGTGTTGGCGTAACCTGAAAGATGCCGGTTTCCCCGACAGGATTCTATGGATAAAAGCAGCTGCCCGGAAATATGCGTACATGGATACCACCCGCATTGGAATTTTCGGAGAATCGGCAGGAGGACAAAATTCGACCGGAGCACTATTGTTTCATCCTGATTTTTATAAAGCAGCCGTTTCATCATGCGGTTGCCACGATAACCGTATGGACAAAATATGGTGGAATGAGCAATGGATGGGCTACCCTGTCGGGCCATGGTATGCTGAGAATTCAAATGTCACAAATGCTCATCTTTTAAAAGGAAACCTGATGCTGCTGGTTGGTGAACTCGACGATAATGTGGATCCGGCATCAACCATACAACTCTGCGATGCGCTTATCAAAGCAAACAAAGACTTTGAACTTGTAATGCTTCCCGGCATGAATCATACCGGGGGCGGGAAATACGGCGAACGCAAACGCAGGGATTTCTTTGTGAAATACCTGCTTGATGCGAAGCCACCACAATGGAACGAAAAAGAATAAACTGATTTTTAAATTCTACTTCAAAAACCTTAATAAATCATATCCCATGATCAGAAAAATATTTTCTGCAGGATTCTTCCTGCTTGTCTCAATGTCCTTGCTGGCTCAGTCGTATGTACCGGAATTGAAAAACAACAAGGTGAAAGTCAGTCCTGTGGTGCCGGTAAAAGCTTATGGATTCAATGTAGAGGATGTTAAACTTCTGGATGGAAGTCCGTTTAAAAATGCAATGGAAAAGGATGCAGCTTATCTCCTGGTTGTTGAGCCAAATCGCCTTCTTCACCGTTTTTACCTGAATGCCGGCTTGCCAACCAAAGGAGAAATATACGGCGGCTGGGAAAGTGATGGGCTTTCGGGGCATACCCTGGGGCACTATCTTTCGGCATGTGCCTTATTTTATGCCAATACAGGAAATGCTGAATTTAAAACGAGAGTAGATTACATTGTTTCTGAACTGGCTACCTGTCAGCAGGCCCGCAAAACAGGTTATGTTGGAGCTATACCGAATGAGGACACACTTTGGGCAAAAGTTTCGCGTGGTGAAATAAAAACCGGTGGTTTCGATCTGAACGGAGCCTGGTCGCCATGGTATACAGAGCACAAAATAATGGCCGGACTGGTGGATGCGTATCTGTATTGCGATAACAAACAGGCGATGAAAGTTGTGGAAGGCATGGCCGACTGGACCGGAATTCTGATGAATAAACTTAACGAAGAACAGCGGCTGAAAATGCTCAACTGCGAGTATGGCGGGATGCAGGATGTTTTAGTAAATATCTATTCCATTAATGGCAATAAAAAATATCTTGATCTTTCGTATAAATTTGATGATGAATTTGTTATGGGACAACTGGCCAAAGGCATTGATCCCATGTCAGGTAAACATTCAAATACCAATGTTCCCAAAGCTATAGGAGCTGCCCGCAGGTATGAACTTACAAACAATACTTCGGATCATAAAATTGCTACTTTCTTCTGGGAAATTCTGGCCCATCATCACGACTATGTAATCGGAGGCAACAGCAATTACGAATACCTTGGTGAGCCTGATAAATTAAACGATCGCCTCAGCGACAACACCTGCGAAACCTGTAATTCATACAATATGCTCAAGCTAACCAGGCATTTGTTCGCCTGGGAGCCCGACAGCAAACTCTTCGATTTTTACGAACGCACACTTTACAATCACATCCTTTCATCACAAAATCCTGTTGACGGAATGATGTGCTATTTTACACCGCTTCGCATGGGTACTCGCCGGGAATACAGCGATCAGTTCAATACATTTACCTGTTGCGTGGGCAGTGGCATGGAAAACCATAGTAAACATGTAGAATCAATTTATAACGAAACAGCTTCCGGTGATCTGTTTATTAATCTTTTTATCCCTTCCGAACTTTCGTGGGAAACCAGGAGCGCAAAGGTAAGGCTCGAAACAGGACTTCCTTATGACAACAAGGTTTCAGTAAGCATAAGTATAAAGAAAAGCCAGTCATTTACACTCTATATCCGTCAACCGGATTGGGCCAAAACCGGAGTTACTGTTAAAGTAAACGGAAAAGCCGTTCAAGCCTCAGCAAATGCTTACGGTTATATTGAAATTAAACGGAAGTGGAAAAACAGTGATAAAATTGAAATCATACTCCCGATGGATCTTCATACCGAATCCATGCCCGATAATGCCGACCGAATTGCTTTTCTCTATGGACCAATAGTTCTGGCTGCTGACCTTGGCGATTCACTTCCCGATCCTGTGTTCGGAACTCCTGTTTTCCTAACTGATAACCGGAATATCAAGGATTGGGTACTACCAGTGGATCTCAAAACCCTCACTTTCGAAACAAAAGGTATTGGCCAGCCTAAGGATATTACACTAAAACCGTTTTACACTTTGTATAATAAGTATTACAGTGTGTATTTCGATTTCTTTACAAAAGCAGGATGGGTCGCCAAACAGGCTGAATACGAGGCAGAGAAGAAACAGCAGCAACTGATCGAAGAGCGCACCATTGATAATTTCCGTATCGGTGAAATGCAGCCCGAACGCGATCACAACCTGGTTGCCACTGAGAAATCGTATGTTGATATTGCTTTAGGCCGGACCGGACGCGAAGCCCGCCGCGAGAATAATTTTTCCTACACCATGAAAGTTAATCCGGGCGCTGCCAATATTTTACTCCTCACCTATATTGGTGACGACAAGGACCGAAAATTCGATGTACTGGTTGATGGAACAAAGATTGCGTATGTCGAATGGAACGGAGGAATTACAGGCAAATTCTATGATAAAGAATACATAATTCCCGCTGACGTGATTGGAAACAAAACTTCGGTAACCGTTAAAATTGATGCATGCTACGGCAAAACTGCCGGAAGGATATTTGGAAGCAGAATACTAAAAAATGCCAATACTAAATAGATAGAAATGAAAAGCGTAAAAACTATCATCATAATTCTGGTTGTTGTTTTGTTTTCTGTTCCTGCCATAAGTCAGGATAAGTTGAACTCAGGAATGCTAAGCAAAATGGACTTCCGTAACCTTGGTGCTTACCGCGCCGGCGCATGGGTTTCGGCAATTGCTGTTCCCGAAAATCCCGGCGAAAAGTATAAATATACATTCTTTGTTGCCGGTCGTAATGGCGGCGTTTGGAAAACCGCTAACAACGGAACTACTTTTTACCCTGTTTTTGAAAAGTATGGTGTAACCACTATAGGAGCGCTGGCCGTGGCACCATCAAACCCGGATGTGGTTTGGGTTGGAACCGGCGAGGCGTACAACGCCCGTTCTTCCTTTGCCGGCAATGGAATTTACAAGTCAACCGACGGTGGCGAAACGTATACCAATATGGGTTTAAAAGATTCTCATCACATCGCAAAAATCCTGGTAGATCCTAAAAATTCTGATATTGTGTACGTTGCCGTTATGGGGCGTCTGTATTCAGCCAATGCCGAACGAGGTGTTTTTAAAACAACGGATGGCGGAAAAACCTGGAATAAGGTTCTTTTTGTTGATGATAAAACCGGTGTGATTGAAATGATAATGGATCCGTCCGATCCTTCGGTTTTATATGCCGCAGCCTACGAAAAGACACGATATCCCTGGCATTTTGAGGCAGGAGGCAAAGGAAGCGCCGTTTATAAAACAACAGATGGCGGTGCAACCTGGGCCAAAACTTTAAACGGACTTCCTGATGGCGAACTGGGTAGAATTGGCCTGGCCATCAGTAAAAGCAATCCCAAAATCGTGTATGCCGTAGTTGAAAACCTGAATCCGAAAGATCCGACCAAGGAATTGAAAACTGAAGGCATGATGAATACTTCCCGCGATAATTATTACGACCAGCTCAAGGGTGGTGAAGTATACCGGTCGGAAAACAGCGGGCAATCGTGGGTGAAAATGAACGATGATAAATACAATGTCAGCTCAAAAGCGGCCTATTCATTTAACCAGATTTTCTGTAATACACAAAATCCTGATAATCTTTGGGTGATAAGCGATGCCATGCATATTTCGTTTGATGCAGGAAAAACATGGACAGGCTTCGAAGGCGACACCACACATTTTCTCGAAACTATGTTTGGCGACCACCGTACTATGTGGATTGATCCCAGGGATGGTAATCATATGCTCTTAGGCAGTGATGGCGGTGTTTACGAAACTTTCGATGCAGGTAAAACCACCCGTCATTTTTACCAGATTCCGATCGAGGAAATTTATGCGGTAGGTTACGATTTTCTAACACCTTACAATATTTACATCGGGTTACAGGATCACGATGTATGGCGTGGTCCATCGAATGGATGGTCAGGTGAGATTGGTCCCGAGGAATGGACTGTTGTAGGTTCCGGCGATGGAATGTACTGCCGGGTGGATAAAGAAACCGGTCGCTGGATTTATTCAACCGGACAGTTCGGGCAGCAGTTACTTCTGGATGCATGGACGGGAGCAACCAGCCGGATTATGCCAAAAGCGGCTGAAGGAAAGCCAGTTTACCGCTATACCTGGGCTACACCACTTATTCTTTCACCGCACAATTCCTCCATTGTTTATACCGCTGCACAAATGATGCTTCGTTCGGTTAACCAGGGCAAATCGTGGGAAGAAATCAGTCCTGATCTTACAACCAACGATCCGGTTAAGCAAAACGGACGCGGCCATATTAAGTATTGCACCATCACCACGTTTGATGAATCTCCGTTAACCCCGGGAATACTGTGGGCCGGAACCGACGATGGAAAAGTTCAGTGTACTTTCAATAACGGATCTTCCTGGACAGACTGTACTGCAGCTATCTCAGCAGCCGGTTGTCCTGCAGGTTTCTGGACCACACGGGTTGTTGCTTCCTCACATGATCAGGCTACGGCTTATGTAAGTTTTTCGGGCTATACGAAAGACGATTTCAGAAGTTTGCTTTTCAAAACAACCGACAATGGAAAAACCTGGAAAAAAATCAGCAGCAACCTTCCTGATCAGCCAGTCAATGTTATTACTGAAGATGCTGACAACAAAAACCTGCTTTTCGTTGGAACGGATGGTGGATTGTATGTATCTGTAAACGGCGGAGCAGAGTGGTTGAAATTTGAGCAGATTCCGGCTGTTCCGGTGAAAGATATTGCTGTTCATCCACGCGAAAACGACCTGATCGTAGCAACATACGGGAGGGGAGTTTATATCACCAATATCCTCCCGCTCAAACAACTCAACGACACAGTTTTCGCAAATCACGCCGTATTGTTTCCTGTAAAGTGCAAACCGTTAAAAAATTATTCGGAAGCTGCCTGGATTGGAAACCGCCGGTTGATGGGCGATACTCATCTGTTCACACCAAACGAGCCTAATGCTTTTGAGATTTACTATTATGTAAACCAGGATCAGTTTGTTGCTCCCAGGAAAAAGCAGCAACTGGTCTTGCCAACCATCGAAATCAGGAACGAAGCTGATAGCCTGCTGAAATCATTCCAGGTAAAAGAATCCGGATTCGGTAAAGTGGAATTTCCATTCAAAGATCTGCAAAAAGGCAGGTATTCAGTTGTTCTGAAATCGAATGGGACAAACCATAAGCAAACAGCCGTCATTAAAGAAGCTTGGCAATGGCCGGTAGGAAATTTTGATACACAGAAGCCATAGCCGCATTTAGGATAATGGAACACGGATGCTTCGGCAAGCTCAGCACAGGTGAAACGGAAAGAACGGATTTTCACTGATTTAATTAAAGTAAAAATGCATATTACAAGATTGCGGAGTTGTTTTATAATTATTGCAATGATTGTGTTGGTCATTGTGGGGATTAAAAAGGCAGATGCCCAGAAATCCTATTTTAATCCTGCCAATCTTATAACAATCGGCGTATATTATTATCCCGAGCATTGGGATTCGACACAATGGGACCGCGATTTGAAGAATATTGCTTCCATGGGTTTTGAATTTGTGCATTATGCCGAATTTGCCTGGGTTATGGTGGAGCCGGAAGAAGGAAAGTTCACTTTTGGATGGCTCGATAAAGCGGTTGACCTGGCTGCTAAACATGGCCTGAAAGTGGTGATGTGTACGCCAACACCAACTCCACCGGCTTGGCTTGCAACGGCTCATCCTGATATTTTTCAGTGGGATCAGAACTTTATTGCCCAACTGCATGGTGCAAGGCAGAATGTATCAACCTGCAGCGAAGTTTACCGGAAATATGTTCGTACATATGTAACTGAACTGGCAAAACATTACGGTAACGACAGCCGGATAATGGGCTGGCAGATTGATAATGAACCTTATGCTCCCGAAGATTTCAGCCCGGAGGCTGATGCTAAGTTCAGGATCTGGCTGAAAAATAAGTACCAAACCATCGAAAATCTAAACCGTCACTGGGGTGCAGCTTTCTGGGGTATTAATTACAGTGAGTTTTCTCAGATCCGGTGTTTCAATCCATCCTACGGTGGTTCAAGTCCGCATGCCTATCTTGATTTTAAGCGTTTTTCCGCCGATATGCAGGCTGAATTTCTAAACTTCCAGGCTGATATCATTCGTAAATATTCGAAAAGCAATCAGTGGATCACAACAAACTACACCGGAAGTCAGAAAGGTGCAGATGCGCGACGCAGTACAAGTCTCGATTTCCCTTCGTATACCATGTATCCGATCCGGATGAACAGCAGCAACGATCCTTTAAGTTTCCGGCTTGGCGATCCGAAGTTTATGAATTATGCCAATGCTTTTTACCGGCCAATCAACGGAGTTACCGGAGTAATGGAACTTCAGCCCGGACAAGTAAACTGGGGTGAAATAAATCCCCAGCCCCAGCCAGGTGCCGTGCGGATGTGGCTTTACCACGCCTGGGCCGCGGGAAGTGATTTCGCATGCACGTACCGGTATCGGCAACCGCTCTACGGCAGTGAGCAGTACCATGCAGGAATCGTCGGAACCGATGGCGTTACGCCTTCACAGGGCGGACTGGAATATAATCAGTTTATGCTGGAAATTAACAAACTCCGGAATTCATACAGCAAAGAATCACAAATGCCTGCTGAGCTCCAACAGCGCAAAACAGCTATACTTTGGAACCATGAAAACTGGTGGGATCTTGATTTTCAGAAACAGACAAGCCAGTGGAATACGTTCAATCACATGTCGAAATACCTGGATGCTGCGCTTTCGTGTGGCGCTCCAACAGATTTAATTGGTGAAAAGGATAATTTTTCTGACTATAAAGTTCTTATTGCACCGGCTTATCAATTGGTTGACAGTATTTTGGTTGATCGCTGGACTAAGTTTGTTGAAAATGGCGGGCATCTCGTATTAACCTGCCGTACCGGGCAGAAAGATCGTGCCGGGCAACTCTGGCAGGGTCAATGGGCTTCCCCGATTTTGAAACTCATAGGCGCAAAAATAGATTTCTTCGACCTGATGATGCCCGAAACCAAAGGTGTGGTGAAGATAAATAGCAAAGAATATGCCTGGAATAACTGGGGTGATGTGATTTCTCCAAATGCCGGTACAAACTCTTTGGCAGAATATACAAACCAGTTTTATACCGGAAAATCTGCAGTAATCAGCCGTAAGCTGGGAAAAGGTACTGTAACCTATGTTGGCATTGATTCCGAGGATGGTTTGTTTGAAAAAGATGTTCTTAAATCAGTATATACTTCTGCCGGAATTGCTACAGAAAATTATCCCAACGGCATTTATGTTTTCTGGCGCGAAGGATTTACAATTGCCGTTAATTATTCATCAACTGATTATCAACTCACAATCCCTGAAAATGCCCGCTTGTTAATAGGTGAAAAAACGCTGAAACCGGCCGGAGTGGCTGTTTGGAAATAAACTAACGTAACCAATCAGTTTGTTTGAGGTGCTGACATCCAAATATATGCCACAGATTTCACAGATTTTCGCAGATAAATTTGTATTGCTTATTGTTAAAATTAAATTTATTAAACTGCAGTAGGCAGTTTAAATCTGTGCAATCTGCGTAATCTGGTGCGCCACGAGGCGTGCGTTTATTAAAACAAATACCTATAAGGATGAAAGAACCTTACAACCCAATT
>CAIRMR010000144.1 GCA_903879715.1 uncultured Bacteroidales bacterium | reverse complement strand
CTGAAATATTGTGCCAGAAAAAACATCAACATAGCGCAGCGATCTCATGCGATGCACTGAGACTTCGGCGTGAGCTCAGCCGAACGCTTGCCGAAGTGAGCTCATTTAAAATAAGCAAGGAGCGAATAAATTAAAAGATTAAATACTACTAAAACCCTTCAGATGGCAGACCACAATGAACTGGGAAAAATAGGTGAGGATCTGGCTGAAAAACACCTCCGGCAGATCGGGTACCAGATCTTACACCGCAACTGGCACTTTGGTCACGACGAACTGGATATTATTGCCCGCGATGGCGAATGGCTCGTGATTGTTGAAGTAAAAACACGCACTACCAATTATTATGGCGAACCCGAAATGGAAGTGAAGCCTGCTAAAATGAAAGCAATTGTTCGCACCGCTGATGCTTATATACAGTTGGCCGATTTTAAAGGGGAAACACGTTTCGATGTTATCGGGATATTGCTTGGAGGTGGCAAAGTAGTTTTGAACCATGTTAAGGATGCGTTTATGGCGCGAATGTGAAGGGGGGGGATAGTGAATAGTGAATTGAGATAGAGAATAGAATTATACTGTAATCATCGTGCTAATTTGAACTAACTGATTATTTTTTAGTTAAAGAAAGAAAAATAGAAAATTGAATACAGGGAAAACAAATAAATGCTTGTCTGCAATAAGCCCCTTCAGGGGTTTGGGGTCACTTGTCAACTTAAAACAACAAGTGCTTTTCGATTTCGCGCAGGGTAACAAATAGTGAATAGTGATTTTGAATGATGCTTCTAGTCAATAGCCTGTAGCCAGATAAAATCTGTTTTTATTCCATAGAGCTCTTATTCCTTTGCATGAAACACCAATAATGGTTTTCCTGTTTCACTATAAATCTTGCGTGAAACGCTGGGAATAAATATTTTTTCGAGCAGGCTTCGTTTGTGGGTTGTAACAGCTAAGGCATCTATATCGTTGTCTCTGATATAGGTCTCAAGGCCATTCACCACATTATCACTTACTATATTATTGAAACTTATATCAATTCCTTTGTATTCATTTTTCAAATGCACCTTCAGCTCTTCAAGTTTAACAGAATCCCATGGCTTTTTCTCAACAAAACAGATGTGGACACAATGAATTTTGATTTTAAACGGAGCCATCATCTGTATTAAGCGGTTGAGCGCCGAATAATCCGAGGGGTCCAGGTCGGTGGCATACATTACTGATTTTATTTCTCCGATTGTTTTGGCAGTACCTGAAGGAAGCGCCAATACAGGAATATCCGAGTTTTCAATTACTTTACTCGCAACGCGGCCGAATGCTTTGTAGTTGTCGCGCGTTAGTCCGCGGGTGCCCATTATTATGATAGCAGGCTTGTAAACTTTGCTGTAATCGAGAATCTCGTCGGTGCTAAAACCGTTAATCAGCTTTGCTTTAACATGAATTTGTGCCAGGTTTTCCCTGATGCACCACATCTTCAGTTTATGCTCCAGCTTGATCATATTTTCGCGTGCGCTTTTTTCTATTTCGCGCAGGCTTTCAACTAATTTTATCTGGTAAGAATAATGATCGGCATAAGGTGAAACATCAATAGCCGGGTTATAGAAAATATGAACCAGTTTAACCTCAGCTTTAAATTTGGATGCCAGGCTCACGGCGAACCTACAGGCATCAAATGAAATATCGGAAAAATCAACAGGCACCATAATACGTCTGACTACCTGGATCCGATGGATAGCACTTTCTTTCGCGCTTCCTGTTTCCTTCGAGGCAAGATCAATAATCTGAAGAGCCTTTTCAAGATCGGCTTCCTTAACCCTTAAATCCGCATATCCCCGGGGAAGCACGGTATCCTTGGGAACTACAAAACAATCAATGCCGCTATCCTGTAATATGATCTGCATCAGCAAAGCCCTCGACCAGGTGAAATGCCCTACCGTGATGATTCGTTCTTTAGCGAATTTCATTTTTCCTCCTTTCAAAAAGAAAACGATGTATCAAATACAAATATAGTAAATATTTGGCCAAAAACTATGGAAATGTTTAAAAATGTAATGGATTGATTCAGTTCAGTATATGCCAGAGCCTGCCGGTTTGTGCAAATATCAGATTATGTGCTGATTATAAATAGCTAATGTGGCCTGCTGAAGCCGGCTTTATAATTCGTGGCGTTAAAATGCATATCTTTGCAAAAATTACAGTTTTATGCAACGCAATAGCAGGCCGGGAAAGGGAACCCCGAAGAATAGTGATCCCCGGCCTAAAAGAAGTTCAGCCCCTGGTAGCGGAAGACCTTCATCAACAGGTAGAAGCAGCAGCAGAGGCGCAGGGAAAGATGAAGCCCCACGTCGGTCTTATAACAAAAGCAGTGATGCCGAAAGACCAGCCCGTCGTTCATTCGACAAAAGCAGTGATAACGAAAGACCAGCACGTCGCCCCTTCGAAAAGAGTGGCGAAGGTGAAAGACCCGCTCGTCGTCCTTACGAAAGAAGCGGAGATGGGGAAAGACCAGCCCGCCGTTCATTTGATAACAATAGTGACAGAGCCCGACCAGAGCGTCGTTCGTTCGACAGGAGTGGTGACGGCGACAGACCAGCCCGTAAACCTTACGAAAGAAGCGGTGATGGTGAAAGACCAGCCCGTCGCTCCTTTGATAAAAGCGGAGATGGCGAAAGGCCAGAACGCCGTTCATTCGACAGAAGCGCAGATAGCCCAAGACCGGAACGTAAACCCTACGAGAGAAGTGGCGATGGCGAAAGACCAGCCCGCCGCTCCTTTGATAAAAGCGCAGATGGCGATAGACCCGCCCGCCGTTCCTTCGATAAAAGCGGAGAAGGCGACAGACCAGCCCGCAAACCTTACGAAAGAAGCGGAGACGGTGAAAGGCCAGCACGTAAACCTTATGAAAGAAGTGGAGACGGTGAAAGGCCAGCACGTAAACCTTATGAAAGAAGTGGTGATGGTGAAAGACCAGCCCGCCGTTCCTTTGATATAAGCGGAGATGGTGAAAGGCCAGAACGTCGCTCCTTTGATAAAAGCGCAGATGGCGATAGGCCAGCCCGCAAACCTTACGAAAGAAGCGGAGATGGAGAAAGGCCGGAACGCCGTTCATTCGACAGAAGCGCAGACAGCCCCAGACCGGAACGTAAACCCTACGAAAGAAGTGGCGATGGTGAAAGACCCGCCCGCCGTTCCTTCGATAAAAGCGGAGAAGGCGACAGACCTGCACGCCGGCCCTACGAAAGAAGCGGTGATGGTGAAAGACCAGCCCGTAAAACCTATGAAAGATCTTCGGATCGCAAAAGCAGCTACGACCTTAAACCAGGGAAAAAAGATTACCCCGGAAGTAAGCCGGGACCTCCGAGTCCTGATGGAAGTATGCGTTTAAACAAATTCCTATCCAACTCTGGTATATGTTCACGTCGCGAGGCGGATGAACTGATAGTTGCCGGCGCTGTAATGGTTAACGGCGTTGTCGTTACCGAATTAGGAACCAAGATTCTGCCTACCGATAAAGTTCAGTACGGCGACGAAAAAGTCCGCAGGGAAAAACTCGTTTACCTTCTTCTTAATAAGCCAAAAGGATATATTACCACTACCGACGATCCCTTCGACCGGAATACGGTGATGTCTTTAGTTGCAGATGCCGGCAGGGAACGGATTTATCCTGTAGGCCGCCTCGACCGCAATACCAGCGGATTATTGCTTTTCACCAACGACGGTGAATTAGCCACCAAATTGATGCATCCGAGCCATAAAGTGCGTAAGGTGTATCATGTAGAGCTCGACAAACCCCTTACCAAAGCCGATTTACTGAAAATAGGCGAAGGCGTTGAACTGGAAGACGGCATGGCAATGGTGGATGAGATTTCGTACGACGAAAGCGGCAAGACTAAGAAGGAAATCGGTGTTGAGCTCCATTCGGGCAAAAACCGTATTGTACGCCGTATTTTTGAAGCCCTGGGTTATGAGGTTGTGAAACTCGACAGGATGATCTTTGCCGGCCTGAATAAGAAAGATTTACCACGCGGACGCTGGCGTTTCCTTACCGAAAAGGAAGTCAACTTTCTAAAAATGATAAAATAGATTTGCTGTATACGGGAAGTAAGAGTTGATTGGATGCGATAGTTTGTTCAAATGCTTCGCATTCAAGGGATCAGAGGTTCCGATAAATTACTTTCGAAAAAGCGATTATCATATTATGCGGAGTGACAAAAATAATTACCTTTGCACTCCAGTTTGCCCCGGTGGCGGAATTGGTAGACGCGTCGGTCTCAAAAACCGATGAACTCTGTTCGTGCCGGTTCGATTCCGGCCCGGGGTACACAACCGATTGATTAGTTAATTATTAATCAATTCATTACATAGATTGAGAAAGTTTGAAGTAAAAATCTAAGTAAAAATTTAGGAACAAAAGGCAGGTGTTAACCTGTCTTTTTTGTTTTTATACCTTTTCTATCGACAAAGAACCTTTCTTCATATTGATCCTCTTTAACGTTAACTTTTTCCTTAGAACCTTTAGTAAATTTTTATAGCGTATTCCTTTTCTTGAATAAAGGATGTGCATTACATATTTCATTTGACCGTCTTAAAAAGTAATCAATTTTGATTTTTCCCATTATTGGATATTTATATATAGAAGTAAACTACTTCAAATTATATGATAACGACCTTTTCAGATTATAGCCAAAATACAAACGTGCCATTAAATAATGAACAGGAATCCCTAATAAAAGAATACCTGGATTCATATACCCCCAAGATTTGCTGCTTAGAATCATATTGGAGTCAGAATATGACTGATCCATTGAGTGTAAAACCATTTCTAAAAGCAATCGGCTGGATGATCGAAAAAGAAATAGTAGTTGCTCATCGTTTTATTGATAGTGGCAAGGGATTGTCGTATTATACAAAGTACCCAGATGGTCTGATATGGCAAGATCCTAAACTGGCTGGTATTGATTTGTTCTACATAGCTGTACATGGAAAACCTGGTGGACTTTTGACCCCGGTTTCTGAAATAGATTCAGCTGAACTTATCAAGGCCTTTAATGGATTAGATCATTATAATAACATTGTTTATTTCGCTGGCTGTGATGTACTGGGAGGTGAAAATGGAAAGAAGTTTGCTGAAGAATTCCTTCAAAAAACTGG
The DNA here is from genome assembly GCA_903879715.1 of uncultured Bacteroidales bacterium. GTDB lineage: Bacteria > Bacteroidota > Bacteroidia > Bacteroidales > UBA4417 > UBA4417. Next base: position 1,780 of record CAIRMR010000144.1, on the reverse strand, counting down.
AACGGTGGCCGTAATTGGCTATTCTGGTACCATTCATTGGATTGATAGCAATGTAATTGATACATTATTTCTTAGCCGGTTCTTTAGTATAGATGGCAACAAATACGAGCAACTTCAAGAAATATATGATTCAGTGCTATATGATTATCCTAAAGCTAAGGAGTGCGGATTCTCGTTGTTCTTGAATGAGGATCAAAATCTTTGATAGTATTGGAAGTATATAAAGCAATAATCCTATAAATTCACGTTCCGAAGGAATATAGGTTTAGCTTTTAACTTTCACTTTTTCTTGTAACCTTATCTATTATTAGAACTACCTACACAACATAATCCAGGTATGCATTTTCTTGTATTGATTGATCGGTTTTGATTGCAACCGAAACATACAAATTTAAGCCTTGTATGATCGTGTGAATAAGAATAATCACAAATTAGGGGATTTCACCATTTTTCGAATAATAAACATACCATTAGACAGTCTTTAATTTGCCACATTGAATGTAGACTGGTTCATCTATTCATTCATTATATTTTAATTGCATATCATATTCTTTTTCGCTTATTTTGATAATTCATTCAGTAATACCTACTTCTTAATGGATCAATTTGACAATAAACCGTATGATGACGCCAAAGCGGAAATTAAAAATTTGGGGAAATCCATCTCGCCTCTTGCCTCAGTTTTACTAGTTGCTGATTTATCACCATCAGAATTTGAAGCAGCAATAAGCAAAATACCGAGTGATGTTCTTAAACAACTTGATGAACGTTTCAATTTGGGATCTATGTCTAAAAATAACTATCCTGTATACTGTGATTTTAAAGAGGTCATGCATATTCTTGGCAAATCCAAGGGAACTGTGGAAAAATTAATCATTCAAAAGAAAATAATTCCTATTCAGAAAAATGGAAGTAAACGTCGTTTTAATAGAGATGATATTAATGGCCTTTTATAAAGAAGGAAAAAATCTGAACTAATTGAGATATAATAGTGGTTTGGGAATGATGTTCATTATTGGTTTGATTCTCATTTCCTATAAAAATGTATTATGGAATTTCTACATCAACTCGTACTGACTTGATATATCTGAGTTTTCTAAGGAAATGTAGATTAATATTAAACTATCTAACTAAAATAGAATCAGAAAATCAGGTCAAGAAAGGATTGAGCGATATTACTTTCATTGAGATTTAATAATTTGATGTGTGAACTTTTCACAAATTCCTCTTTTTTGAAACCAATTCTAAGATTGTCAAAGATTAATGTAAATTATTATTTATTTGTATATCATTTCTCTTTTCGCTTATTTTGATTATTCTTTCACTAATTTTTATTTACAATGGACCGACCATTTATATCACCTTGGAAAAGAGCTAAAGAGGAAATGGAAAACATAAAAAAATCCTATACTCCTCTTGCATCAATTTTACTTATTACAGCTCTTTCTCATCCAGACCTTGAGAAAGGAATACAAAGATTACCAAGAGAAGTGATTGATCGAATTGAAGCACGTTTAGATGTGATATTCCGTATACTTGAGTACCAGAAAAATAAATTTTACCGATCAAAAGAATATATTGAATCCATTAGATTTGAGCCAAGCTATGATGAAACTTTTTGTGATTTCAAGGAGGTTATGAAAATTCTAGGCAAATCCAAAGGGTCAGTAGAATCCTTAATCGATGATAAGGAGATTAATGTAATACAAAGGAAACGAGGATGTAAACGTAAATTTGTTAGAGAAGAAATTATTAAATATTCAAAAGGAAATTCAAATAT
>CAIRMR010000143.1 GCA_903879715.1 uncultured Bacteroidales bacterium | reverse complement strand
TTCAAAAGTACTCAAAATGAATCGAAAACCTACATGAATTAAATCGTCAGTACACTAAACACACGTCACCTTCTTCCATCTTCTAACTCTGTTCTTACTGCTTTTTTAACAATATCGCGAGGGAGTTCTCTTAAGTTCACTTTGTGACTTGAATTTTTGAATTACAAACTTAATGTACCCTGGCCTGCTGTTTACCTGAGTTTACCTGCGCGATGCAGGCAGGCGAAGCAGGCAGGCAAGCAGGGTTTGATGATTTTCAAGTTTCAGGTTCCTTTCGATATTCACTTTTATGTCACCCCTCCGGAGTTTTGTTCTTACTTATTCATGTGTTATTATTTATTTTTTACGGGTCACATGGTATACGCCAGATTGATAATAATATCATCTTCCCGGCCTGCTACAGGAAGGGGTTGGTGATTAATTCCAATCATGGCTATTTCATCTTTTCAATAATAATTTCATCCCTTCGGGATTTCTATTTCAGAATGAACAACATACCTATACTTTTCACTATTTAATGTCAATTAGTTAGCAGGACGAAACGAAAATTTAACCGCAGAGAAACGCAAAGCTTTGCGCAGAGGTACGCAAAGAAGTTTAAATTTATAGACTCTGCGGTTCTTTGCGGCTTCTCAGCGTACTTTGCGTTTAAACCTTCGTTGGAGCGCGTCTTATTTCCTGACGCGTTCCGGTATCATTTCATTTTAATTCTACCTCATCCATAACTCATAACTCACCTCTCAATTGGTCGTTCCCCTCGTTCCGCCGCCCACGGCCTTAATCTTCAATTCGGCGGCAACACCATCATCTGGTTCGGCACCGATTGGAGCCTCGAACTCTACCAGCAGGCCAATGCCCGTCTCCATTGCCAGGGCCAGTCCAGGCCTGTCAATGTTTACCATTTAATCACTGAAAACACCATCGACGAAGACATCATAAAATCTCTCACTTCCAAATCCTCCGGCCAGGAATCCCTTATGAATTCAATCAAATCCAGGCTGACAACTTATAAACTCTAATAGTTTCATTCATCTCCCATATCTCATCACTCATAACTCATAACTCATAACTCATCACTCCCATCCTCGTCTTCAAGTCCCCTCTCCAAAAAGTAAAAAGTCCGCTTCCCTTCTCCAAACAAGCAAAAAGACCTATTTCCTTCTCCTTAGGAGAAGGTGCCCACAGGGCGGATGAGGTTTGAGAAGGTGCCCACAGGCCTCATGAGGTAAGGGGTGGCCGCAAGCCTGGGGATTTTGACACTGAAACCCTAAACCCCTAACCTGGACAAGCCACCTTTCCTCTCCTGTAAATGGATATCCGTTCAACGGGACGTTTATTTGGTTCGGAGTACCCTGAATATCCGATTCCGTTAACAGCATTATCTGGTGCGCAAAAACAAACAGCAGGAAAGAAATTAATCCTCTCATTTTAAATATTTTTCGCAGTGTTCCATAAAGAAGACGCTGTTTCGAATAAAAATGCAGTAGCATCAAAGTCGATATATTGTAATGTATTGATTATTAGCATTATAGGGGGGGGGGTAAAATTAGGTTTAGCATAAACTATTGAGTACTTTTATAAGCTCTCCGTATTTACCTAATTTTTTGATTCTTATTGGCTGAAATCTTGCATTGTTTTTTGCCATTTTCAAAAACGTTTCAGTAAGTTAATAACCTTGGTAATAATGAAAAAAACCATCTCTAAAAAGGAACAAAAAGAAATAACTGTTTCAACACCTGTTAAACAGAAAATTTCAACTTCTTTAAGTTTCCCCATTGTTGGCATCGGTGCCTCGGCAGGGGGTCTCGAAGCATTGGAGCAGTTTTTTGGCAATATGCCAAAGGACAGTGGCATGGCCTTCGTGGTAATACAACATCTCGATCCAACCCATGCCGGAATTATGCCCGAGCTTTTGCAGCGGATTACGCCTATGAAGGTTTTTCAGGCCACCGACCACCTTAATGTGAGGCCCAACTGTTTATATGTGATTCCGCCAAACAAAAGTCTTTCGATACTTAATGGTGCTTTATATTTGCTTGATCCCGTCGAATCACGAGGCCTGCGTTTGCCGGTAGATATATTTTTCCGTGCCCTGGCTATTGAAATGCAGGAACGGAGTGTTGGAATTATTCTTTCCGGAATGGGCTCCGATGGCAGCCTGGGGCTTAAAGCTATAAAAGAAAAAAATGGTTTAGTGCTGGTGCAGGACCCCGCTACGGCAAAATTTGATGGAATGCCCGGTAGTGCCGTAAAATCAGTAATTCCCGATATTGTTGCCCAGGCTGAGGATTTGCCGGGCAAGCTTATCACGCTGTTAAAATTTGTACCCACTACCCAACCTGAAATTGAAGGCAAAACAAAAAGCAGCCTCGAAAAAATAATCCTGTTGCTACGCCAGCAATCGGGCCACGACTTTTCGTTGTATAAAAAAAACACCCTGATGAGGCGCATCGAAAGGCGTAAAGGGGTCCATCAGATTGACGCAATTAACAATTATGTACGTTTGCTGCAGGAAAACCCTAAAGAAGTCGAAATCCTTTTCAAGGAATTACTGATTGGCGTTACCAGCTTTTTCCGCGACCCGGGCTTGTGGGAATTGCTTCAGGAAAATATTTTCCCCGAACTTATCAGCCAATTGCCCGACGGACACATTATCCGTGCTTGGGTACCAGCCTGTTCGTCGGGTGAAGAGGCCTATTCTTTGGCCATTGTTTTTAAGGAAGCACTCGAAATTGCAAAAACAAATAAAGCTATTACTTTACAAATATTTGCCACTGATCTCGACGCCGATTCCGTCGAAAAAGCCCGTAAAGGGTTTTTCGCGTCCAATATTACTGTCGATGTATCGCCCGAGCGTATCAGCCGCTTTTTTACTGTGGAAGGGGATGGCTACAGGGTTAATACCGCCATACGCGAAATGGTGGTTTTTGCCCTGCAAAATGTGATCAAAGACCCGCCTTTTACCAAGCTCGAAATTCTTTCGTGCCGCAATATGCTGATATATATGGAGCCCGAACTGCAAAAAAAACTTATGGCTCTTTTTCATTATAGCCTTAACCCTGGTGGTATAATGGTATTGGGCACTGCCGAAACCCTCGGAAACCAAAACGTCGGATTTACTTTACTTGACAATAAATATAAAGTTTTCAAACGTTCCTTATCAGCCACGGAAAATGAACTCATTGATTTTCCCAGTTCCTTTCATCACAAACCCGTGGAAGATGAAAGGAAAACTCCCGTTAAACCTGTAGGAAACATACAATCCCTAACGGACCAGGTGCTGTTGCAGCGCTTTTCACCTGCTAGTGTGTTGGTTAATGATAAAGGCGACATACTGTATATAACAGGTCGCACAGGTAAATACCTCGAACCTGCCGCCGGCAAAGCAAATATGAACATATTTGCCATGGCCCGCGAAGGCTTGCTGAATCTGCTGCCCGGTGCCATACGCAAAGCCTGCCAGAACTTTGATGCAGTTTACCTTCAAAATATCAAAGTAGGAACGAACGGCGGAACGCAGTATGTGGATGTAACTATTCAACGTCTCGACAAACCGGATACCCTCAGAGGCATGATCTTACTATTATTTGCTGATGTAAAGGCTAAAAAAATAAAGGGCAAATCTGTTGCCAGCTCACATAAACCCGTATCAAAGGAAGATCAGAATATACTGGAAGCCGAACTGCAACGGAGCCTCGAAGACCTGCAAAGCACACGCGAGGAGATGCAAACCTCTCAGGAGGAACTCAAATCGACTAACGAAGAGTTGCAATCCACCAACGAAGAGTTGCAATCCACCAACGAGGAACTTACCACTTCGAAGGAAGAAATGCAAAGCCTGAACGAGGAACTGCAAACCGTTAATATAGAACTGCAAAGTAAGGTATCGGATTACCTGCAAGCCAACGACGATATGAAAAACCTGCTCAACAGTACCGAGATTGCTACCCTTTTCCTCGACAAGGAGCTAAATATCCGCAGGTTTACCGACGAAGCAACCCATATTTTTAAATTGAGGAACTCCGATATCGGCAGGCCATTTACTGACCTGGTCACAGATATGCAGTACCCCGAAATTGAGAACCATGCCCGGCAGGTACTCAAAACGCTTATTTCGGTCGAAACACAAATTGCGACATCTGATGAAAGATGGTTTAATGTGCGTATAATGCCCTATCGCAAAATCAGCGACTTTATCGATGGACTGGTGATAACATTTACCAATATTACAACAGCCAAAAACCTCGAAATAAAGCTGCAGGCAGCCAATGAGACACTACATACTAAAGATAAAGCGTTGGCTATATCCGAAACCCGCTTTCGCCGCCTTTTCGAAACATCAAAAGACGGGATTCTGATCCTGGATGCCGAAACCGGGAAAATCAGGGAAGTAAATCCTTTCCTGGTTGAATTGCTGGGTTATTCGCGCGATCAATTCATGGAAAAAGCAATATGGGAAATAGGGTTCCTGAAAGATATTGTGACTAACCAGGATAAATTCGCAGAATTGCAGAAGAAGGAATTTGTACGTTACGAAAACCTTCCGCTCGAAACGGCCGACGGGCGAAAGATCAATGTGGAGTTTATCAGCAATGTATATTCCGTCGAAAATCTGAAGCAGATCCAGTGCCAGATTCGGGAACGGGTAAAAAATTAGCAGGCGAAACAGCATTCCTTTTCCTGGCAAATAAAATTAACTAGTGAGAAACGAAGTACACAAAGAAAAGATTTTAAAACACTTAGTGAAACATAGTGCCCGTAGTGCTTTAGTGATAAAAAAATCAATATGAAAAAAGACTCCAGATCCGAAGCCGCCGCTCTCCGCCAAAAAGCCGAAGAACTTGTAACCGCTAATCTTTCAAAATCAGCTTCTCACCTTTCGGCAGGCGAAGCCCAAAAGCTTATTCATGAGCTTGAAGTTCACCAGATCGAGCTAAAGCTGCAGAATGAAGAACTATTGCTGGCAAAAGAACAATCCGAAGTTGATTCTGCAAAATATACTGAGTTATATGATTTTGCACCAACCGGATATTTTACCCTATCAAAAGAAGGTGAAATTATAGAGTTGAACCTGGCCGGAGCAGAAATGTTTAGGAAAAATAGAGCTGATTTAAGAAACAGGTCTCTATCGCTTTACGTCCACTATAATTCCAAACCTGCCTTTGCTTATTTTCTCGAAAACGCTTTTGAAACCAAAACAAAGCAAACTTGCGAGATAGCCCTTTCAGCCAGCAACGATACAGCTGTGTACATTTATCTTACCGGCATTCTTAACGCAAATGAAGGCTATTGCTTTGTCACTGCTACCGACATATCCGGGCGCAAGAAGGCGGAAGATGAACTTCGTGCAAGCAACGACTTTAACCAAACCCTGTTGAATACCATCCCATTTGGAATGGAAATAGTAGATGAAGCCGGGAATATTCTTTATTTGAGTGACAGTTTAAAACATCATTTTGGTGAAGATGCACTTGTTAAAAAATGCTGGGAGTTATACCGCGATGATAAATTACAATGTTCTGATTGTCCTTTACATATTGATATAAAAATAGGTGAAACCAAATCGTACGAAAGCCATGGTGTAATGGGTGGCAAAATCTTCGAAATATCGCATACTGGTATGATGTATAAGGACCAAAAAGCCTTGCTCGAAGTATTTATTGATATCACCGAACGAAAAAAGGCTGAGGCTTCGTTACGGGCGAGTGAAATGAAATACCATGCTATTTTCGACAATGTTCAGGACGTATTCTATCAAACCGACCTTGCTGGTACAATTCTCGAAATAAGTCCATCCATAAAGCATTTTTCCGAGTTCAACAGGGATGAAATAATTGGCACCCCGGTATCCAACATTTATTATAACCCCGACGACAGGAATATCCTGCTTGCTCAGATAATCGAAAAGAGTGAGCTTATGGATTTTGAAATAATACTGAAAACTAAAACAGGAGGATTAAAGTATGTTTCGCTCAACGCCAGTTTGATTTGCAATGCTGATGGTACTCCCGATCATATTGATGGCGCGTTGCGCGATATTACCGAACGCAAACTTATAGAAGTGGAACTTCTCCGAAGCGAAAAAGAATTAAAACGAGCTCAACAAATCACACATATCGGCAGTTGGCATTTAGACATTGAAACCAATGAGGTAGTTTGGACAGATGAACTTTACAAAATGTACGGTTTTGATCCGGCACTTTCTCCCCCGGCTTATACTGAACATCAGAAGTTGTTTACTCCCGAAAGTTGGGATTTATTGTCAACCTCACTTGCCAAAACAATAGAAACCGGAATTCCATACGAACTCGAACTTAAAACCGTAAGGGCTGATGGCAGCAATGGGTGGATGTGGGTGCGGGGAGAGGCAGAACATGACAAAGAAGGCAAAACCATTGGGCTTTGGGGGGCATCCCAGGATGTTACTGAACGTAAACTGGCCGGGGAAGAATTAGTAAAAGCCAAAGAACATGCCGAACAAAGCGATCGCCTTAAATCCGCCTTTCTTGCCAATATAAGCCACGAAATCCGTACACCCATGAATGGCATCCTGGGTTTTGCCGAACTGCTTAAAATGCCGGGGCTTTCGGGCGATCAGCAGCAGGAATACATCAGTATTATGCAGAAAAGCGGTGCCCGCATGCTCAATATCATCAACGAAATTGTGGATATTTCGAAAATTGAGTCCGGGCAAATGCTGGTTTCGCTTACGGATGCAAATATCAACGAACAAACCGAATACATTTATACTTTCTTTCAACCCGAAGCAGAAGCAAAGGGAATAAAACTGAGCTTCCAAAACAGCCTTTCAGCTAAAGAATCCATTATTAAAACCGATCGCGAAAAGGTATACGCCATCCTTACCAACCTGGTAAAAAATGCTATAAAATATACCGATAGCGGTTCAATTGAATTTGGATATACTTTAACCCCGGACGCTCAGGTGGGTGAGCGGAGCCGAACCCACGAAATGGAGTTTTACATAAAAGACACCGGCATCGGTATTCCAAAGGACCGGCAGCAAGCCATATTCGATCGTTTTATACAGGCCGATATTGCCGATAAAAGAGCCTTCCAGGGAGCCGGCCTGGGATTATCCATTTCCAAAGCCTATATCGAAATGCTGGGTGGCCGTATATGGATTGAAAGCGAAGAAGGAAAAGGCAGCGCGTTTTATTTCACACTGCCTTACAGCGCTCAGCCTGTCATTCAAACAGTTGTTAAGCCTGTTGTACCTGTTAATGATGTAAATGCTCAAATCAAAAAACTAAAAATACTGATTGCAGAAGACGATGAAGTTTCAGAAATGCTGCTCTCGGCTGTACTAAAAAAACAGAACCATCAAGTTTTAGAAGTATGGACCGGATATAAGGCTGTTGATGTTTGCCGCACTAACCCTGATATTGATCTGATAATGATGGATATCAAAATGCCAGGCATGGATGGACTTGAAGCTACCAGGCAAATACGCAAATTCAATAATGATGTGGTAATTATTGCACAAACCGCTTATGGGCAAAAGGGCGACAGCGAAAAAGCAATAGCTGCCGGATGCAATGATTTTATTGCTAAACCATTAGAGATTGTTTTATTAATGAATTTAATTCGAGCCTATTTTAATAAATGAAAAGTAGGATAAGATTAAAGATGGCACGCAAATAAAGCGGATAAAGAATTGCTTGCGGATAAAGCGTATGCAGGCAGCGCGGATAAAAAAATCAGCGTAAATCCTCGTTCCGCGTGTGAATCAGCGTAATCCGCGTGCCAATAAAAATAAGCAATTAATCAAAGTTTTGTAGTATCGGAGTTAAAAAAATATCAAAGTCTCATGAAAAAAGAAACCCAGATCAAAGCTGAAATTCTCCGCCAAAAGGCTTCCGATTTATTAGAAAAAAAATCAAAAAAAGCAGCTACCAAACTTGAAGGCGAATTTCACAAGCTCATTCATGAACTCCAGGTGCACCAGGTTGAACTGGAATTACAGAACGAAGAGCTGATTCGGGCAAATGAAAATGCAGAAATTGCTACCGAAAAATATGCCGAATTATACAATTTTGCCCCAACCGGATATTTTACCCTTTCAAAAGAAGGTAAAATTAAAGAATTGAACATTGCCGGAGCAAAAATGCTGGGTAAAAACCGATCAGAACTAAAAAACAGAATGTTTGGTCTTTACGTATCTACCGCCACAAAACCAGCCTTCAACCTCTTTATAGCTGGTATATTTAGCAATATGGAACAGTCGTATTGTGAAGTTACACTTACAAAAAATGGAACGCCACTAATCGATGTTTACCTTACAGGCATTGTTACCAATGAGGGTGATACTTGCTTTGTAACTGCTGTTGATATTACCGAGCGCAACAGGAAAGAAAATTTACTCAGGCAAAGCGAGAGTCAGCTAGCTGAAATACAGATTATTGCCAACCTTGGAACCTATTCATTTGATATTGTTGCCGATAAATGGACAAGTTCCAGTATGCTCGATACCATTTTTGGGATTAATCCTGATTTTGACAAATCACTTTCAGGGTGGACATCCATTATTCATCCCGACTGGCAACAGGAAATGACAGATTATTTTAACGAAGAAGTAATTGGCAAAAAAATAAAATTTGACAAGGAATATAAAATTATCAGGCAAAACGACAAAGCTGAATGCTGGGTACATGGTACCGGGAGGCTTATATTCAATGATAAAAACCAACCCCTGATTATGCTTGGTTCCATAAGAGACATAACCTATAGCAAGCAGCGTGAAGAAGATATAAATGTAAAAAATGCCGAACTGTTAAAACTGAACGCTGAAAAAGATAAGTTTTTCTCCATTATCGCCCACGACCTCCGTGGCCCGTTTGGCGCTATACACGGGCTGACCAAGGTTATGATTGAAAATTTCTCCGCCATGACGCATGTAGAGCTCCAAAAGGCCATGAATTTAATAAATAATTCTGCTTCCAATCTAAACCTTTTAATTAGTAATCTGCTGGAATGGTCGCTGCTGAACAGGGGCATAACCACATTTAATCCTCAATCATTTTTTCTTTTACCTAAAATAATCGAAAATATTGCATTGGCATCTGAAGCAGCTGCACAAAAAGAGATTACCATCGATTATGATATTTCTGAACAGTTGACTGTTTCAGCCGATCCCAATATGTTTGGAGGTATAATGCGTAACCTGGTAAGTAATGCTGTTAAGTTCACACCTGTAGGAGGTAATATTCAAATTTCGGCACAATCCTTGCCTGGCAACCAGATTCGGATTTCGGTTAAGGATACAGGTATCGGGATAAGCAAGGCCATGATCGGAAACCTGTTCCGGCTCGATGCAAATACAAGCCGCAAAGGCACTGCCGGTGAACTCAGTACAGGCCTGGGACTAATCCTCTGCAAGGATTTTATCGAAAAACACGGTGGCGTTTTACATATCCAGAGCGAAGAAGGCGTTGGAAGCACATTTTATTTTACTCTCCTTGCCAACGAATATTCGTAATTAATTACGGGTTAATTCCCGGCTATAGCCCACGCAGTTGTCCTTAGTTTCCGTACTAAAGGCATTGCTATACAACTAAGAACAGTGCTCCCACCTGGCAAGCTTTTGTTATTCAAGCCAGTCTATTTTCCAGCTATCCACAAATCCTTAAATCCCACTATTCCACCATTTTTAAATTTCCAAATTTCCAAATTTAACATTTCAAATCCCCACATAATCAAACCCCTTTGCAGGCAGTCTTTCATGCAATTTCCTCTTCTTACACGACCGTTATCCATTTTCTCATAAATATCTTTCAAAATCAAATGTTATCCCAAACTACTTCCATAACTTTGACTCTCAGCATCTAACTATCGTTGCTCGTAATAGTACTATCTCTACGTTTGAATAGTTAATTTTTAATCTTGCAACTATAAAATTACAATTGATACAAAAAGAACTCCTTCCTGGGCTAAAATCAGGATAAAAAAAAGGCTGCTTCTTTCTTTTTTATAAGAGAAATTTAGCTTGCTCATAAACGCCAGTGAAATGACTAAAAATTCAAATAAGAAATCGGTTGCAGCTACACTTCGCCAAAAAGCAGAAGAATTACTGTTAGCAAAAAAAAGCAGTCAAACCTCTTCGCTTTCGGATGGCGAAATGCTCAAACTCATTCATGAACTCCAGGTGCACCAGGTTGAACTCCAACTACAAAACGATGAACTTCTGGAGGCTAAGGAAGCAGCTGAAGCAGCTACTATTAAATTCACAACACTTTACGATTTTGCCCCAACAGCTTATTATACCCTCGCCAGGGATGGAAAAATTATTGAACTCAATCTAACAGGAGCAAAATTACTTGGCAAAGAAAGACTTTACATTAAAAACAGGCAATTAGGCATTTACATCACGATAGAAGACAGGCCTGTATTTAACAAATTCCTAAATAATATATTCGAAAGCAAAACCAAACAAAGCTGCGAAATTGCACTTCTTACCGAGAATAAAATAACAACTTATGTTTATCTCACCGGAATAGTTGCCGAAAAGGACGAATACTGTCTGCTAACAGGAGTTGATATTACAGAACGAAAGAAAGCAGAAGCAGAACTGCAGGAAAATAATGCAAGACTAAACCTTGCTATGCAGGCCGCTAATATGGCCTGGTGGGAAATGGACGTAAGGACAGGTAATATTATTTTCAATGAGAAGAAAACCGAAATGCTGGGTTACCTTCCTGAAAACTTTAAACATTATTCGGATTTCACCAAACTAATTCATCCCGACGATCTCGACAAAGCGATGAATGCCATGTTCGGGCACATCCATGGCGAATTGGAAAAATATGAAGTAGAGTATCGTATTCAAACCAAATCGGGTGATTACAAATGGTTCTATGATATTGGTTCCATTGTTAAACGAAGCCCTGATGGCTCACCGCTCAATGTCACAGGTCTTGTATTTGATATCTCAGAACGCAAACTCGCGGAAAAGGCTTTACGCATGAGTGAAAAATCCTACCGGATGCTTTTCGAGAATTCAGGAACAGGTGTTGTTATTATCAACAGGGAAGGTAAATTTCTGATGGTAAACAAAAAATCCGCTACACAATTTGGCTGTGCACCCAAAGAAATAATTGGAAAATCATTGTTCGACTTTTTACCCCAACAAACTGCCCAAAAGTATTTAGAATTTAATAATTCACTTCTTGAAAAAGGAGGTCATAGGGAGTACGAGGATATATTTGTTTTGAATGGAAAGCAGAAAGCTTTTTTCATTATTGATCAATGTATGAAAGACGAGAATGGCAATAATGTTGCCATTCAATCCAGTTCTGTCGATATAACGGATCGTAAGAATACCGAGGAACAATTAAAAAAGGTTCAGCAATTATTGGCTGAAACAGAGATTATTGGAAAGGTCGGTGGCTGGGAATTTAACATAGACACAATGAGACTGATCTGGACAGATGAAGTATATAACATACATGAAGTTGATTTTAATTACGATCCAAATGTTGATGAGGGAATAAATTTTTATACGAATGAATCAAAACCAATAATTGCACAAGCTGTTCAACGGGTAATGGAACTCGGCGAACCCTATGATTTAGAGTTGGAAATAATAACAGCGAAAGGAAATCTGAGAAAAGTACATTCCATTGGAAAAGCAGATTTTAAACAGCGCCGTGTTTACGGTTTCTTTCAGGACATCACTGATCGCAAATTGAAAGAAGAAGAATTAGCGTTTCAAGCTCGGTTATTATCAGAAGTAAATGACGCAGTTTTCAGCAGTGACTGCAACTTCAGGATTAATTATTGGAACCAGGCGGCAGAAAAGATGTTCGGCTGGACAACAGAAGAAGCAGTGGGCAAAAATTCGGGAGAATTGCTCAACCCAAAAATCAAAGGTTCCTCGCGCGACCAGGAAAGGCTGAAGTTGTTTAATAATGGCTATTGGGAAGGAGAAGTTCAGTATCTTCGAAAGGATGGTACTTATATCTTGGTGGAGGTTAATTCTTCACTCCTGCGGGACGATAACATGACAAGTACAGGCCAGTTAATTGTTTGCCGCGACATCACTGAGCGCAAGTTGGCAGAAGAAGCCATTAAAAGAAGTGAGACAATACTAAAACTTTTTGTAGAGCACTCTCCGGCAGCAATTGCCATGTTCGACCTCAATATGAAGTATATTGTCACAAGCAACCGTTACCTGATTGACTATGATCTGGGTGGGCAAAATCTAATCGGGAAGTCCCATTATGAAGTATTTCCTGAAATCCCGGAACGATGGAAGGCAATACATAATCGTTGCCTATCGGGTATGACGGAGCGGTGTGAGGAAGACCCCTTTGCACGAGCCAACGGAAAGATAGACTGGATTCGTTGGGAAATCTGCCCATGGTACGAAACTGATGGTATAATCGGTGGGATTATCCTTTTTTCAGAAGTAATCACCGAAAGTAAAATCGCAGAGCAATCCCTTCAGAAAAGTGAAGAAATATGGCAAAAACTTGTAAATACGAGTCCCGAATTTATAGCTATTCTTGATATTGATGGCAACTATCAGTATCTGAATCGTTTTGCAGAAGGATTTTCATTAAAGGATATCTCTGGTAAAAAAGCGGTTGACTTTATCGCTCACAAATCAAGAGAAACATTTTTGGCTAAATTTGAAGAATGCAGGCTCAGCCAACAAACTCAACAGTTCGAATATGATGCACTTAGCCACAATGGCATAATAAGTACATACGAAGGTTATTTGGTGCCGTTACTCGAACAGTCAAAAGTTGCATCGGTTATGTCAATAGCAAACGATATTACTGAACGCAAAAAATCGGAGGAAAAAATATCGGCATCCGAAGTCCGTTATCGCCGACTTTTCGAATCGGCTAAAGATGGCATTCTCATACTCGATGCGGAAACAGGAATAATCGTTGATGTAAATCCATTCCTGATTACAATGCTGTATTACTCTCATGATGTATTTCTGGGAAAGAAAATATGGGAAATTGGTTCCTTCAAAGATGTTATTAAAAATAAAGCAAACTTTCTGGAGTTACAACAAAAAGAATATATCCGTTACGAAGATCTGCCACTGGAAACCGCAGATGGGCAAACCATTCACGTTGAATTTATCAGTAATGTTTACTATGTGAATAATCAGAAAGTGATTCAGTGTAATATCCGCGACATCACCGACCGAAAAATTGCAGAGCGACAAATAAGTGAATCAAGAGAACAATTAGCCCAACTTTATAAGCATCTCAACGAAGTCCGCGAAGAAGAACGCACAAGTATTGCACGTGAAATTCATGATGATTTGGGACAATCACTTGCGGGTTTAAAAATTGACCTGTTAGGGATTAAAGAGGATATACATGATAAAGTATGTCAAACACCAAAAATTAACAAGGCCATTTCCCTGGTTGAAACCACCATCAAATCAGCTCAGAAATTAACATCTCAATTACGCCCCCAAATGCTCGACGAACTGGGTCTGGCTTCCGCAATTGAATGGCAGTCAAACGAATTCAGGAAACGAACCGGTGTAAAATGCACGCTTGACCTCGAAGAAATTGATGATATTGCCGAAAATATTGCAATTTCGCTGTTCCGGATTTTCCAGGCATCCTTGACCAACATAATGCTGCATTCAAAAGCAAAATCCATCTCAGTTAAACTGGAACTCAAAGAAAATGTAATTTATTTATCCGTAACTGATGACGGTATTGGAATCACCTCTGAGCAACTCAAATCTTCAAAATCATTCGGCATAATCGGTATGCGTGAAAGAGCAAATCAGATAAATGGGAAATTCGAAATCAATACTAAAATTAATGTTGGAACAGAGGTAACAGTTAGCGTACCTTTGAGTAGGCGGTAGGCACTGGGATTGAGGCACAAGGCGGAAGACATGTGCCATCAGGCACTGGAAGGCAGGAGGCACTTGTCGACGCAGGCAGTAGTTGGGAATCTGGAGCAATTGAAAAAGTATCAGATGAAAGAAAGTAATTTGGAAATAATTTAAAATAGTAGTTATAAATCAGGAAATCAATAGGATTTACATGTTGTTCACTAACCAAAGCAAACCTTTTAAAAAACTTATTTATGATAGAGAATGAGATTTCAGAAAAGATAATCGGTTGCGCCATTGAAGTACATAAATCTCTCGGTCCCGGTTTACTTGAAAGTGCTTACCTTGAGTGTTTATTTTATGAATTACAAAAGGCAGGTTTGCATGTTGAAAAGCAAAAGTCTTTGCCATTAGTTTATAAAGAAGTTAAGCTGGATGTTGGCTACCGTATAGATATGGTAGTGGAAGGGAAAGTAATTATCGAACTAAAGTCTGTTGAGGCATTAAACGAAATTCATATTGCACAAGTTTTAACTTACTTAAAACTTTCTGGTTGTAAATTAGGTTTATTGATGAATTTCAATGTTTTACGTGTAGTTGATGGAATTAAAAGACTGGTTAACAAGCTTTAGCTTTGCGGCTCTCTGCGTAAATCCTTTGCGGTTCTCCGCGGTTAAACCTTTTTTTACCGCAGAGTTACGCAGCGAAGACGCAAAGAACCGCAGAGTAATCAAACAATTATTAGCTACAGAATACATACAGTAGAATGATTATAAATACCAAAATATAGGTGTTGCTTTTTTAAAACCTCACCATTCGGGTGAGATTTGGAGGGGGCTTAAAAACATATAATATGAAAATACTCATTGCCGACGATCATACTATTGTCCGCGAAGGATTGAAACAGATTCTGAAAAAACTCCCGGAAATCGGGCAGGTTGAAGAAGCAACAAATGGGGTCGATGCGCTGAAGATGATCGAAAGTAGTTTTTACGATTTTGTAATACTCGATATTTCTTTGCCGGGAATGTCTGGTATCGATATACTCAAAAGTTTAAAACTTCTGAATATCACTTCCCGTATTCTTATCCTTTCTATGCATCCCGAGGAGCAGTTTGCTATCCGGGCATTAAAACTGGGTGCTTTAGGGTATGTAACCAAGGATAGAGCCGGGGAAGAACTGCTTGCTGCCATTAGAAAAATATCCGGAGGCGGAAAATATGTTTCCCCTGAACTGGCCGAATATATGGCATTTAACTTAGATAGCAAATTCGAAATTACAGTACATCTAAAACTTTCGGAACGTGAATTTCAGATTATGATTCTTCTTGCTAAAGGAAAATCATCACGGCAAATCGCCAGCGACCTATTCATCAGCGAAAAAACTGTAGGTACTCACCGCCTGCGGATAATGCGCAAAATGGGTATGAAAAAAAACACAGATCTTACATTCTATGCTATTAATAATAAGCTGATTGAGTAATTAACTTTATACGACAGGCGTTTGTCAATATATTCCTTCCGATTTATAAATTTGTCCATGATGCGAAGACATAAAACAAATTATCAAAACTTGAACATTTAGCATTTTTTGATAATTACGAATTGTCAGTATTTTATAATATAGAAGCAAATCTACAAATAGAATCTGGCAGTTATCGGGTCAAAATTTCGGGATCTCAGCGAATGATTATTCTATCATTGGCCAAATTAAGTTAACATCATGAAATAGTAACCGCGAACTTGCCTGCCTGCTGTCAGCGAATTACAATTATATACATAGAGTTGCCAGAAGAAGTCAGGCATTAAAAGGCTCTGCGGCGCTTTGCGTGTTCTCCGCGCACTTTGCGTTAAAAACTTCTGCTTTAACAATCCTTCTTATTTTCGGTGCTTTATCCGTTCTCTTCTCGTAAAAATTTCCCAATTTTTAATTTACTCTACCTCCTTTGTAAGGTTTCTACTTACAATCCATTCAGCATTTTCCTTACAATAAAATCAATGTTCTGCCTATATTCTTTTGATTTTGTACTCAGTAATTTAGCACGAAGTATAATAATAGTTGCTAACATTCAGTAACGGTTACAAAAATGAAATTATTAATCGCCGATGATTCGGCTGGTTTCCGCGAACGCACCAGGAATCTGGCACTAAAGCATTCAAATGTACAAATCATTGGCGAATGCAGTAACGGAGCCGAGGCGATGGCCCTCATCAGTGAAAAAAACCCGGATATGATTATCCTTGACATACGTATGCCACTCATGAATGGAATCCAGGTTCTTAAAAAACTCAGAATGCAAGGTGCTAAAACCATAGTGTGCATCCTGTCCAGCTACTCCTATCCACAGTATAAAAACAAATGTATGGCTTTAGGCGCAGATTATTTTTTCAACAAATCGGATGACTTCGATAAAATTAATATGATTTTAAAAATGTATTAAAAATCAGCAAGCAGTATGAAAAAAGCTAACGATCAGCCTAAGCAAAATGACCTCCCTAAATCGCTTACCGGCATACAGGGATTGGATGAAATTACCGGTGGCGGGTTACCAAAAGGCAGGCCAACCCTTATCTGCGGCAACGCAGGCTGTGGGAAAACACTCCTGGCTATGGAATTTCTTGTGCGTGGTGCAACTCAATACAATGAACCGGGTGTTTTTATGGCATTCGAGGAAACGGAAAAGGAATTAACGGCCAATGTCGCCTCGCTTGGTTTCGATCTGGATAAGCTTACAGCAAAAAAAATGCTTCTGCTCGAACATATCCATATCGAAAGGAGTGAAATAGAAGAAACCGGCGAATACGACCTGGAAGGATTATTAATCCGTATTAATCTTGCAATCGACAGTATAGGTGCAAAACGACTTGTCCTGGATACCATAGAGTCCCTCTTTGGAGGGCTTCCTAATACGCTTATCCTCCGGGCTGAACTCAGGCGCTTGTTCCGCTTCCTGAAAGAGAAAGGTGTAACGGTAATAATCACAGGGGAACGCGGAGACGAGATGCTCACCCGCCAGGGTTTGGAAGAGTATGTTTCCGACTGTGTTATTATGCTCGACCACCGCGTAACCGAACAAACTTCAACACGGCGTCTGCGTGTTGTTAAGTACAGAGGTTCAGCTCACGGCACCAACGAGTATCCGTTCCTGATTGATGAAACCGGGTTTTCAGTACTCCCTGTAACCTCGGTAGGTCTTAATCATTCGGTTACTACCGATCGGATTTCGAGTGGCATTCCGCGGCTCGATACAATGCTTAGCGGCAAAGGATACTACCGTGGAAGCAGTGTACTTGTTTCGGGTACGGCCGGAACCGGCAAAAGCAGCCTCGCCGCACATTTTGCTTTCGCTGCCTGTAAGCGGGGAGAACGCGTGCTTTACTTTGCACTGGAAGAATCGCCACAACAGATAATCCGGAATATGCGGTCGATCGGTATCGACAATGAGCAATGGGTGAAAAACGGGTTAATGAAATTTCATTCCAACCGACCAACCTTTATTGGACTGGAATCGTATCTGACACTTATGCATAAAGTGATTAATGAATTTAAACCAGAAGTCGTAATCATTGATCCGATCAGCAGTTTTATTGTCGGTACCAACGATTTTGAAGCCAAGTCGATGATCATGCGTATGGTTGACTTTCTTAAAATGAATACTATCACCGGCTTCTTTACCTCTCTTACAGGAGCCAATTCTGAACTTGAGCATACGCAAATAAACATATCATCGCTCATCGATACATGGATGATTCTGCGTGATATTGAAATCGGTGGCGAACGCAACCGTGGATTGCATATTCTTAAATCGCGGGGAATGGCTCACTCAAATCAGATACGCGAGTACATCCTCACCGATAACGGAGCCGAGTTGCTTGATGTTTATGTAGGTCCTGACGGGGTGCTGACAGGATCGGCCAGGATATCAAAAGAAGCACAGGAATATTCAGAACAATTATCACGACAGCAGGAAACCGAACGCAAGAAACTGGCACTTGAGCGCAAACGCAAAGCTATGGTCGCTAAAATAAGCGAATTGCAGGAAGAATTTGAGGCCGAAAGCATTGAAACCCTCAATATGATTTATCTGGAAGAAGAAAGAAATAAAGCCTTTTTATTACAGCAACGCGATATGGCTATGAGCAGGAAAGCTGATACTGACTAAATTTTCAAACTTTATAAAAATAATTTTTGTAAGCCAACGGAGGAACTACATGAGCGCGTCTAAAAAAAATACTAAAATTAATGATAATCAGGAAATTACTTCATTACCCGATTTGGAAAATTGGGTATTACGTTTATACGTTGCCGGGCAATCACCTAAAGCTCTGCTTGCTTTTAAAAATCTCAAAATTATTTGTGAGGAACAATTAAATGGCCGGTATCAGATAGAAGTAATTGATCTTTTACTTAATCCGCAACTGGGCAGGGATGACCAGATACTTGCCATCCCCACACTGGTTCGCAAATTACCCGAACCGGTAAAGAAAATCATTGGCGATCTTTCTAATACCGAAAGGGTGCTTATCGGCTTAGACCTGCTGCCGAGGTTTAAATAAACATTAATTACGAACGGCGATGAAAAAAAAAATTAAGGAAATAGAATATTCCACCGATCAATTTGAATCAGCGCTTGGGGATTCGAATAGTGAGAAATACATTTTGAGGTTATACATAGCCGGAATGACGCCAAAATCTATCCGTGCAATCTCAAATTTAAAAACTATTTGTGAGGACCATCTTAAGGGGCGTTATGATCTTGAAGTGATAGACCTTTACCAGAACCCACAGTTAGCCACAGGCGAACAGATTATTGCCGCGCCAACGCTTATAAAAAAACTTCCTCTTCCCCTGCGCCGCATAATAGGCGATCTGTCGGGCACCGAACGCTTACTCGTCGGGCTCGATTTAAAAAAAACATGACCAACATTTGATTCATCTTTTTTTGCAAAGGATCAACCCGATGAAAAGTAATAAAATACGGCTTACAGAGAAACAGTTGCTTCTTGAAAACGAAGAATTGCATCGGCGTGTGTATGAACTTGAAGAAACTTTAAATTCGATACATAATGGCGAAATTGATGCAATTGTTGTTTCAGGAGTGGATGGGGATAACATTTATTCTCTTACTTCTGTTGAAACCAAGTACCGTATTATTATTGAACAGATGTACGAAGGAGCCATTACCCTTACCAAAGATGGATTAATCACGTATTGCAATGCCCGCTTTGCGGAACTTGTTTCGGAACCTTATGAAAGAATAATTGGCACTTACTTCGTTAATTTACTCCATGAAAGTGAAGTACCGAATTTTCTCGAATTATTTAAAACCGGGCTCAGCGGCAAAAGCGTTGGCGAGTTAGTTTATATAAAGAACAACGGTCATATATTAAATCTGCGACTTTCGATCAGTGTACTGCCCGAAGTTATTCAAAACGGGGTATGTATTATATTTTCAGATATTACGGAGTTAAAGCGCCAGGAAGAAGAGCTGATCAATTTAAATGCCCTGTTAGAGCAAAAGGTGTCCGAAAGAACCTCCGATTTATATAAAACCATCGAAGACTTAGTCCTCCAGCAAGAAGCTACTATAAGACTATCGGAAGAACTGGTTAAGGCAAAAAATATTTTAGAGGTAAAAAATGATGAATTAGTCAGAGAAGCCTCCGAGCGAAAGTTGGCGGAAGAATCATTAAAAAAGAGTTCCATTCGTTTCGAGGCACTCCTGAGCCAGGCGCCTTTTAATGGTGTAATTTACAAACTCATCCGCGATAATTCAGGAGAAATAGTGGATTGGGAAATCAGCGCCATTAATGAAATGGGCGCTTCAAGCATTGGACTTGAAAAGGCAGCTGCTATAGGAAAACGTGTACTTGCCCTTTTCGGTGAACAGGTAATGGCGCCCTATTTTCAGGTTGCCCGCCAGGTAATTAAAACCGGCACACCAATTACTTTCGAGTCCTATTTCGAAATCAACGACAGAACTTATCTGTCATCAGTTTTTTTGCTTGACCCCGATCATTACGCCAACATGAGTATCGATATTACCGACCGTAAGCATACCGAAGAACAACTGGCCTATCATTCGCTCGTGCTCGAAAATATAAACGATGCTGTTATTGCTTCCGACGAGAACTTTGTAATTACTCATTGGAACAAAGCTGCTGAATTTACGTACGGATGGAAAGCCGAAGAAGTGCTTGGAAAACATGGGATTCAGATCATACAAACAGAATTCCCGTTTACAACTGCCAAACTTATGAGGCGTAATATCGCAGAAATCGGCCGATGGATCGGAGAAGCTGTACAGATACGAAAAAACGGAAGCCGCTTTCCGGTGGAAGTATCATCTATAGTAATTCGCGATAACGATGGGAAGATAAGTGGGTATGTGAGCGTAAACCGTGATATTACCAAACGAAAGCTGGCGGAGGATGAATTGTTAAAAGCCAGAAAACTTGCGGAAGAAAGCGAAATCCGTTTACGCAGTTATTTTGAACTTGGTTTATTAGGTATGGCGATTACTTCTGTTGATAAGACATGGATAGAGGTAAACGATACTATTTGCGGCTTTTTAGGCTACACAAGGGAAGAGTTGATGCAAAAAACATGGGATGATCTTACTCATCCTGATGATATTGACGTTGATATCAAATATTTCGATCAGGTTTTGAATGGTGAAATTGAAGGCTATAAAATTGATAAGCGATTTATTCGAAAAAATGGTGAAGAAATTTATACAGAACTTGCAGTTCGCTGTTTCCGGAATGAAGAAAATAAGACCAGTTACTTTCTGGCTCTTATTAATGATATAACCGAACGCAAACATGCAGAGGCGGCATTGCGCGAAAGCGAATACAAATTTAAAAATCTTGTCGCTGATATGCAGGTTGGAGTGCTGATCCATGGGCCAAAGTCCGAAATAGTATTGAGTAATCCCAAGGCGCTTGAATTGCTTGGAATGACTGAAGATCAAATATTGGGCAAGACTTCGTTAGATCCTGGCTGGAATGTTATTCACGAGGATGGTTCACCCTTTCCGGGTAAAACCCATCCCGTTTTCCAGGCAATTGAAACACTTCTTCCGGTCAGAGATGTTATAATGGGCGTTTATAATCCCACAATTGATGATCGTAGATGGTTATTAGTCGGTGCACTGCCACAGCTACATAATGATGGAACATTAGAACATATAGTTGTCACATTTAACGATATCACCAAACGTAAACATGCGGAGGAAGTCTTAAAGAAGATGGAATTCATCTTGAATGAGGGCCAGAAGATTGCACATATGGGCACATTTGAGTACTTGGCAGATACTAATTCAACGTTGTGGTCAGCAGAGGAATACTCAATTTACGGATTAGACCCAACGGAGCCTTCACCCACGTTTGACGTACTGCTGGCAAATTGTATACATCCTGACGATTCGTCCCTGCTCTTCAAGACCTTCACAGCCGCCATTCAAAGTAGTTCTGTTTATGAACTTGAACACAGGATCATTAGGCCCGATGGAAGTGTGCGGTGGGTGTATGAACGTGCCGAGCCGAATTTCGACCAGGACGGCAAACTCATCCGGTATATCGGCTCGACCCTGGACATCACGGAGCGCAGGCAGGCGGAAGCAGAAATCAGGCAACTAAACGAAACACTTGAACAACGTGTAATCGAACGTACCGGGCAGCTTAATGAAGCTAATAAAGAACTCGAAGCATTCAGTTACTCCGTGTCGCACGACCTTAGAGCACCCCTGCGCGCCGTTCAGGGATTTTCCAATATTTTACTCGATGATTACCGCGATATTCTGGATGATGAAGGCAAAAGGCTTTGCGGCATAATCTCATCAGGCGCATCACAAATGGGACGGCTAATTGATGATCTGCTTAATTTTTCCAGGATAGGCCGAAGCAGCATGACACCCGCAATAATTGATATGAAATCTGTCGCCAACTCAGTATATTGGGATTTCACCGATGAAGATGCTAAAAAGAGGATTGTGTTAAAGGTAGGAGATTTACACAAGGTGTCCTGCGATCTTAACCTGATAAAAATAGTATGGAATAACCTGATTGGCAATGCGATCAAATACTCGTCGAAGCAAAAAACACCAGAAATAAGTATAGGGTCCAGGCAGGAAGGCGATCATATAACTTATTTCATCAAGGATAACGGAGTTGGTTTTAACATGCAATATGGATATAAGCTTTTTGGAGTTTTCCAACGACTTCATACTGAAAGCGAATTTGAAGGCAATGGCGTTGGCCTGGCAATGGTTCAAAGGATTATTTCAAAACATGCTGGTGAAGTGTGGGCAGAAAGTGAAATTGGGAAAGGCGCAACCTTTTTTTTTAGTTTACCATCTGAAAACACGTCACGGTAAAACAATTCAAAAAATGTTTCGCTGGTAAGTTTCATTGTATCTTAACATAATTGTCAAACAAATTAAATTAATTTGCCATGGAAGATCTTAATGCAGTTGAAATTCTTCTTGTAGAAGATAATCCCCGCGATGCCGAACTGACAATCAGGGCACTCAAAAAAAACAACCTTGCAAATCACTTGCTGGTGCTCAGCGATTCGGAAATTGCCCTAGATTTTCTTTTTTGCAGAGCAAAATATGCTCACCGGGATATTTTATATCCTCCCAAAATTGTGCTGCTCGACCTGAAACTGCCAAAAGTAAACGGGCTTGAAATACTTAAAATTCTCAAGGAAGATATACGCACATCTCACATACCGGTTGTGGTGGTAACCTCATCGGCCGAGGAGCCTGACATTCAAACCGCATATAATCTTGGAGCAAACGGGTATGTAGTGAAACCCGTTGATTTCGATCAGTTCAGTATTGCCATGAGCAGGCTTGGTTTATATTGGCTGCTTGTAAATCAGCCACCAAAATAAGTGACTTACAATTCTCTTGGCATGACTTCTCTGGAAATAATGCTGGCATAAATTAATTAATACTAAAAATCATGGAAGACATTCTGAAAATCCTCTTTGTTGAAGATGTAAAAAGCGATGCTGAACTCATTTGGAGGGAACTCAGTAAAAATAATATCGTTTTTTCAAAAAAGCTGGTTGATAACAGCGATGACTACCTCAGTTCCCTTGAGGTCTTCAATCCCGATATCATAATTTCTGATTATTCCCTGCCCCAGTTTGATGGAATGGCGGCCCTGAAGATGGCTAATGAAATAACTCCTGCTACACCGTTTATCCTGGTAACCGGATCCATGAACGAAGAAATTGCCGTTGAGTGTATGAAAGCCGGTGCTTCCGACTATGTAATTAAAGAAAATTTAAAACGCCTTGGTCCTGCAGTGCACAACTCCATTAATAAAATCAAAATACACAAGGAAAAAGAATCAATTAAAAAAGAATTACGGGAGAGTGACGCAAAATACCGGAAAATATTCGAAAATGTTCATGATGTGTTTTATGAAGCATCTTTTGATGGCACAATCCTGGAAGTCAGTCCATCTATTGAAATAATGTCGCAGGGTCAATACCACCGTAATGAACTCATTGGTAAATCATTGTTTGATTTTTACAATTACCCGCTGGAGCGCCAGGCTCTTCTTGCTGAACTTCAGGAGAAAAGAACAATAACAGATTATGAAATCACGCTTGCCAATCGCGATGGATCACTTATTATAGGTTCAATCTCTGCTAAGATCACTTTTGATTCCCAGGGCAGTCCTGAACATATTATTGGCAGCATACGCGATATTACTGAACGTAAAAATGCAGAACAATTATTGCATCAAAGTCACGAATTCAACGAATCCCTGTTGAATACAATTCCTTTCGGAATGGACATAGTTGATGAAACTGGTACTATTCTCTTTCAAAGTGAAAATCTTAAACAGCTTACAGGGGAACAACAAGGAGTCAGTAAATGCTGGGATTTGTATCGTGATGATAAAAAACAATGTACTGAATGTCCTCTATTAAAAGGAATTACAATAGGTAATACCGGAGTTTACGAATCTCATAGAATACTGGGCGGAAGGATTTTTGAAATCAGCCACACAGGTATGATGTATATGGGCCACAAAGCATTGCTGGAGATTTTTCAGGATATAACCGAGAGAAAAAATAATGAAGCCGAATTGATCAAAGCTAAAGAGAAAGCCATTGAAAGCGATCGGTTAAAATCAGCTTTCCTGGCTAATATAAGCCACGAAATCCGTACACCAATGAACGGTATTCTTGGCTTTGCCGAATTGCTTAAAAAGCCGGATCTTTCAGGTGATCAGCAGCAGGAATATATTGGAATTATTAAAAAGAGTGGCGACCGTATGCTGAATATTATAAACGATATTGTCGATATTTCCAAAATCGAAGCAGGCCTGATGCTGCTAAATATTACAGAAACTGATATTCATCAGCAAACCGAATTCATTTATACATTTTTAAAACCCCAGGCCGAAAGAAAAGGTATTCAATTTTTATTTAAAAATGGATTGGAATCTAAAGAGTTTATTATAAAATCCGACCGGGAGAAGCTCTATGCCATTCTCACAAACCTTGTCAAAAACGCTATTAAGTACACCGATAAAGGTTCAATAGAATTTGGATATACCCTAAAACCATCCGGCAAGTCGTCAGTTTCCGAAATCGCTGCGGTAGCTGAGCCTGCCGAAGCTGAGCTGGAATTTTATGTTAAAGACACAGGCATAGGTATCCCTAAAGGCAGACAACTTGCCATCTTCGATAGGTTTGTACAGGCAGATATTGCTGACACAAGGGCTTTTCAGGGAGCCGGGCTGGGATTGTCGATTTCCAAATCCTATGTAGAAATGCTTGGCGGAAAACTTTGGGTGGAAAGCGATGAAGGTATTGGATCTACATTCTTTTTTACTACTCCATGCAATAGCGTAGAAAAAAGCATCATAAATAAAGTATTGCCAGTTGAGTTTGATGAAAATTCAATAAAAAACCTTAAAATTTTAATCGTAGATGATGACGAAGCTTCTTCGCTCTTACTCTCCCTGGTATTAAAAAAATACAGTAAAGAAATATTCACCGCACAGTCGGGTCACGAAGCAATTGATATTTGCCGAACCATCCCTGATTTAGATATTATCCTGATGGATATGAAAATGCCAGGTACGGATGGATATGAAGCCACCAAACAGATTCGTCAATTTAACAGCAGCGTTATTATTATTGCGCAAACAGCGTTTAGCTTACCTGGCCATAAGCAAAAGGCAATTGAAAGCGGATGCAACGATTATATTTCTAAACCGATAACTATTGCATCTCTTAAGAACATGGTAATGAATCATTTTAAAAATAGCCCTAAAACCTAACTTCTGTTGCCTGGTTTCTAACCCCTGATGTCTCCTCTTAAAAATACACAATAGTATGAAAAAAGACACGCTTCCCAGAACTAAGATTCCGACTAAAAAGTCAGTAAAATTAAAAAATTCTAAATATATGAACGGGTTTGCTCAGCTTGAACATGAAATCCATCGGCTATATCATGAGCTCGATGTTTACAAAGTAGAACTGGAAATGCAAAATGAAGAACTCATAAAAGCAAATAAACAGGCAGAGATTGTCGCAGCAAAATATTTAGAATGGTTTGATTTTGCCCCAATCGCCTATTTCTCTCTTTCCAGGGAAGGTTCTATAAAGCAACTTAACAATGTCGGCGCAACTTTGCTGGGTAATAAACAATCAATATTGAACGATAAATTGTTTGGCCTTTTTGTCTCAAACAATACCAAAATGCTTTTCAACCAGTTTCTATCAAAAATATTTAATGACTTTACCAGGCAAAACTGTGAAATCATTCTTATTCCCACTAAAGGGTCACCAATAAATATTTGCCTCACCGGTATTATTTCGAAAGATTTAAGCCATTGTTTGGTTACCGCTGTCGATAAAACAGAGCCTAATTGCCAGCTTGAATTGCTCAGCCAAATCTAACAGCAGAAAAATACAATGCATGAATGCAATTTTGTCACCCCCCCCGCTGTCCTTAGTTTCCAACTAAGGACTTTGCTAACCCCACATCCCCACATTCTCCCGGTTGCGATGAGTATATTTCGAAACCGGTTGAAAGAATGCATTTGTTCCCGATGCTGTCAAAATTTGGGTTTAATAAACACTGAAATAAAGGATTTGTGCTTAGTGCCGGAGTGACTCAAAGTCACCCCCTCTAAGAATGCAGTTCACCTGTTCCCCTTCACCCTGTTATGTGTCTTACACAACATCTGGCAAATTTTAACATCCTTCATATCTCCTTTGCTCCACCTAACCCTGTCAGGGTTCCCGAAACAATCATGATTAAAATAATTGTTTGATAAGAAAGTTATTATTGCCTTAATTTCCTGAAAATTACTGGCATGGTTTTCTCATCAATTGCATCCATATCAACGAGCCTTAACGATTTAACCATTTTCAAGGTTTTCGTTTTGTAAAGTTTGAAATGTGGCGTTTGTAAATGCGATTCGTATGCAACCTTGTCGGCATATATTTCCAGGATCCTGATTTCAGTTGGATGCTCTTTCTGAAACATAGGATAAATCGAAATAACTCCTGGCTCGAGCCGTACCGAAGCTTCTGATTCTTCCTTAAGTATTGATATATACTCATCGAGATAAGCTGAATCAATGCCTATTTCCGATATTCTGATAATCATATTGTCCGGCATACTTATATTTGTGTTTTGTCCTTTCACATTCAACCAACTGCAAAACAGAATGGCCAATAAAAGTAGAGTTTTTGATTGTATTGCTTTCATACGTATGCTTCTGTATTTTCAGTTTAAATTTGAATTAACATTAAGTGAACTGAAGAAAAGAACTCGGTTTTGTTAGTGGGTAGTATGGGAAAGGATTACTTTCGGTGAGAAAGTTCGTGCGGTAGCAGGGTTTATTATTTCCCTTTCTTTTTAGTAAATAAATCAGCCGTGTACTTTTCGTAAAGCTCAAACAAAAATACCATACGGTTGGCTTCGCTGGTAAAAGGCTGGGTGCGATACGCCGCCGCTGTCCTTAGTTTCCAACTAAGGACTTTGCTAACCCCACATCCCCACATTCTCAAATCCCCCCCTGCTGTCCTTAGTTTCCATAACCCATCTCTCATCACTCATATCTCATCTCTCATCACTGCTGTTATTAGTTTCCAACTAAGGACTTTGCTAACCCCACATCCCCACATCCCCACATCCCCAAATCCCCAAATCCCCCAATTTAAATCTCACTATACTGATCAATTATTTTCAGAAATTGAACCACATCAAGTGGTTTTGTTAAATACGCTGCAGCACCTGTTTTTATCAATTTTTCAATTTGTTGTGGCATGGCATCCGCACTTACCATTATTACGGGTATATTTTTTGTTTCCTTATCAGCCTTCAACTCTTCCATTATTTTATCCCCCTTTATATCTGGTAAATCCTGATCGAGCAATATGAACTTGGCTTGGTGATCCTTTGCCAGTTGCACAGTTTGTTTCCCATAAATGGATGTTACCAGTTTTATCGAAGTTCGGTAAGCCTTCAATATTTCCTCAACCAGCTCGATGTTCGAAAGATTATCCTCTATATACAGTACAGTTGCTACCTTTCCATCCTTCTGTATTTCATTTTGTTGGTCTCCGTCTGCTTTTTGACCTTTAAAATGATCCGTTATATCCGTTTGTGGCAATTCAATCCAGAATGTACTTCCCACACCGGGTTCACTTTCAACTCCGGCTCCACCTCCCATCGCTTCAGTAAATTTCTTAACCACCATAAGTCCTAGCCCTGTGCCTTCTATTCCGGTTTTGGCTGCTCCTATACGTTCGAAAGGTTGAAATAGCTTGCTGATATCATCAGCTTGAATTCCTGTTCCGGTATCACTTATCGAAATCCTGACCGTATTATTGCCCTCTCTGTTTTTCGCTTGCAACTCTGCTTTTATAGTTACTGTACCATCTTCCCTGTTGTATTTTATGGCGTTACTGACTAAGTTGAGTAATACCTGCTTTATTCGTAGCTGGTCGGCCAGGGCATAAATATGGGTCGATGGTGGATCCTCAATTTTTATCGTTACATTTTTTTTGTTGGCTGCAACCTGTACAACATCAATTATTTCATCAAGAATACCGCTGAGTAACACAGGTTGAATCATCAAAATCTGCTTGCCGGATTCGATTCCGGCAATGTCGAGTACTTCGTTTATTAAATTAAGCAGATGTTTCCCACTTGTCAGTATATGATTTAACCTTTTTTTGTTTGCCTCTTCTACTTCAATCATCTCCATAAGTTGGGCAAAACCTAATATCGAATTCATTGGGGTACGTAGTTCATGACTCATGCGTGAGAGAAATTCACTTTTGGCATGATTGGCATTTTCCGCTTCATTTTTTGCTTTCAGAATTTCTGCTTCTGCAAGTTTTCGATCCGTAATATCCAACGAAACACCTCCCAACCAGGATTCCTGTCCCGATCTCTCAATAATAAACTTTTGTGTTTCGTAATAATGCAATCTGCCATCAAGCTGCATCAGGCTTTCTTCAATTTTCTGATAACCCGCCTCCATCGAGTTAATATCATCAGCCATCAGTTTTTCACCAATTTCATTCGGAAACACTTCCAACATGTTTTTGCCCATCCATGCGCTTGCACCAAAGGCTTCATCCATATATTTATTAACAAAAAGCGTTTTCCCTTTATAGTCCTTCATGAAAACTACGGCAGGCAGATAATCCATAAACAATGAAAATCTTGTTTCACTCTCCTTTAATGCCTCCTCCGAAAGTTTGCGTTTGGTGATGTCTTCGAAAATATAAAACCGCCCGTAATATTCGTCCTTAGTACCGCGTATCTGGGTTGAAAAACGCCGCACGGTCCGGTTTTCGGTAAATGCTATCTCATCTTCGACCACCACACGGTTATCTTCGTATTGCAATGGTTTGCACGATTCGGCAAAAGCCGGAACATCGGCCAACACCGGCAAACAATAGGGTATTATGTCATTGTTTTTAAGTTCGCCGCCTTTCATTTGATCTTCCAGTTGCTGTATTTCCCATATTTCGCAAAACCTGTGATTAAAATACAGTATGTCATCTGTACGGTTGTCAACTACTAAAAATCCTAACGGCGACGCACTCGACATAAAGCTCAGAAGCGACTGATTCCAGCGCAATTCATCTTCGGCCTGTTTACGCTCAGTTATATCATGATAATTCAGCAATATCCCCTTTATTACCGGGTTATTTATCAGGTTGGTGGCCGTAAGCTCTATAAGCTTATAACCGCCGTCTTTACATTTGTATTTATATTCCACCGTTTTGGCAGCCTGATCCGTCAGCGAGAAGAATTCGTTCTGAATTCGTTCCAGGTCATCTGGATGCACGGTCTGCCATCCGTCTAAACCTATCAGGTCGCTTGGATGCCACCCGAAGAATTTTTCAATATTCGGACTTTTATATTTTATAATCCCATCAATTCCAACGATGCCTATTACATCCGAAATATTGGAAATCATAGTACTGTGTTTGATTTCACTCGCCTTTAATGCTTCTTCAGCATCTTTCCGTTCGGTAATTTCCTGGTGTGTTCCTGACATCAGCAATGGCTTGCCTTCAGTATCCCATTCATGCACTTTGCCCCTGTCAAGTACCCAAACCCAGTTGCCATCCTTATGCTTCATCCTGGATTCGAAAGCATAATAATCCATCTCACCTTTAAAATGCTTGTCAAGCAATTCACCCGAAACTTTCAAATCGTCAGGGTGCGCAAATTTCATCCAGGTTTCAATACTTACAGGAGAAATTTCTTCGAGTGTAAAACCAATAATTTCAGCCCAGCTTTCATTGAAAACCGTTTCGCCGGTTTGTACATTCCATTCCCATGTACCAACATTGGTGCCTTCAAGTATAGAGGCTAATCGTTGCTTCTCGTTGGCTAGTTCTTCTTCGGCATGCTTCAATGCATTAATATTCAGATGTGTACCCGACATAATCAATGGTTTACCTTCCTTGTCCCATGTGTGAACTTTTCCCCTATCAAGTATCCATACCCAGGTACCATTCTTATGCTTCATTCTCGTTTCGCAACTATACGAATCCTCCGACTTACCTTTAAAATGCTTCTCGAGTAATCTATCTGAATTTTTTAAATCGTCGGGATGCGTTAAAAGCCTCCATGTTTTAATATTTATTGGTAAAATTTCTTCTAATGTGTACCCGATTAAACTGGCCCATTGTTCGTTGAAAATGGTTTCTCCGGTCTGCACATTCCACTCCCACGTTCCCAAATGATTGCCGGTAATAATTAAATCGAGACGTTGTTTTTCTATGGTCAGTTCTGCTTCAACCTGCATGCGCTCAGTAATATCAGATATAAATCCGTGCCAGAGTACCGACCCATCTGCCTCGCGTTGGGGCATACCATTGCCCGACAGCCAACGTATAGTTCCATCCTCAAACTTTACCCGGTATTCATATTGCCATAGCTCCAGTTTGTTTGCTGAATCCTGAATACTCTTCTTAACACTTTCGAAATCATCGGGATGAAGATTAGCAAAAACAGCAGAAGCATCTTCTATAACTTCCTCTGGACTCACACGGTATATTTCTCGTATTCCTTCACTCGAAAATGGAAAACACGTGGAGCCATCGGGGTTCATCTGGAATTGGTACACAACGCCGGGGACTCGGTCGGCAATCTTTTCCAACCTGCCGAGGGCTTCCTTATACTGTGCTGTTCTCGTATTAACTGTTAGTTCGAGGTTAGTATTCAGTTTTACAATTTCAAATTCTGCTTGTTTACGTTCCGTCACATCAAGAACAAAAACGGATATGCCAATAATGTTTCCTTCATCATCATTTATCGGATTATAATAATTATCGTAATAAATTCTGGCAAATTCTTTATCACCATATTCTTCTGTCAATATATAGAAATCCCCATTTAAAGCCCTGTCAAAATTATTCTTAGCCTTTTTTCGGTCTTCAGGATTGGTAATCAAATCAAGCATGTTCATTCCAATTTGGATATCAACACCCCAAATCTTTTTCATTGTTTCTTTGTGAGATACTGAAAATTTTGTGTAACAATAATCTTTATCTATTGAAAATATTATTATTTTAATTGGGCTATTAAAAATTGATTCCAGAAGTACCAAATCTCTATGATATTTTTCTTCGCTTTCTTTCAGTGCTTTCTCGGATTGCTTGCGCTGTGTAATATCCTGCTTTACAGCAAGATAATTGCTTATTTCCCCATTTTTCCCATATACGGGCGTAATTGAAATTTCCTCCCAGTAAAATTCACCGTTTTTCTTTTTGTTTATCCATTCGCCGTGCCATTCTTTTCCGCCCGTAATGCTTTCCCATAATTCGCGATAAATGGCTTCTTCCATTTTTCCGGATTTTAGAACCCGTGGATTCTTTCCTTTTACTTCTTCAAATTTATAACCCGTTGCCAGCTCAAAAGCCGGATTTACATATTCGATATCACCCCTTGTATCCGTGATTACTATTGAAACCGGACTCTGACTTACTGCTAATGAAAGCTTTTTAACTTCTGTTTCTTTTTCTTTATTAACTGTTACATCCCTTACAACCGATAGTATTTTATCCTTCCCGTAAGGCGCAATACGCGCTTCAAAATAGTGTAGTCCATGTTCCTCTGGCACTGCGTATTCATATGTGATAAGTTTTTTATCTCGTATACAAGTATGAATATATTGCAGATATTCGCCAGCTTTTGCTATGCCAAAAAAATCACTCAGGTTGGTCCCGATTATGTCACTCTCGGGAATTGGCAGTACCAACGGATTGGCATAAAAGAACTCAGTATAAGTACCTTCTTTGTCAATGACAAAAATCAGGTCGGGCATCGCACTGATTATAGCATTTAATCGATCATTCTGCTGTTTGATATTTTCTTCTGCATATTTTCGATCTGTAATATCTTGCTCTGTTGCCAGGTAATGCATGATTTTGCCATGGGTATCTGTTATAGGCGAAATAGTTGCCGAAACCCAGTAATATTCCCCGCTTTTCTTTTTGTTATGAAACTCACCCCTCCAATCCTTGCCTGCATTTATGGTTTGCCATAGAATTTGATATTCTTCCCTTGATTTTTCACCAGAACTGAAAATACGTGGATTCTGGCCCAGCAGTTCTTTGATTGAATATCCGGTTATTTCTATAACTTTTGGATTCGCATATTCTATCAATCCCGAAATTCCGGTTATGTAGGTCATTACAGGGCTCTGCTCAACTGCCTGTGAGAGCTTTTTAAAACTTTCTTCTGCTTTTTTCCGTTCGGTAATATCATTAATTAAAACATGTCGTGCGCTCCGGCCATTAAAAACCAGCGATTGTGCTGTAACCTCAACTACAATAAATTCTTTGTTTTTCCTCAGATGTGTCCATTCCGACTGGGAATTCATATTGTTTATTGATAGTTCAATATCCTTCAAAAGTGCCGGTATTTCTTCGGCAGGTCGAATATCTTTCAAGGTCATGTTTAAAAATTCCGGTCTCGAATACCCATAATGTGATATTGCGGACTGATTTACTTCCAGAAATGCAAGTGTTTCGATGTCGTAAATCCACATGGGTTGCGGATTATTGTAAAACAAAAGACGGTATTTTTCTTCGCTCGCTATTAAAGCTTCCTCGGCGAGCTTGCGTTCTGAAATATCTCGAATGGTAACCAGTACACCATTTTCAATCCCTGTATTAAAATTTGAACCTGTCAATTCACCTATAAATGTGGTGCCATCGTTGCGTTTCATCCGAAACTCAATGTCCTGAATTATTCCACCATGCCCCATTAAATTGTTGAAATCAGCCATCGCCCTGCTAGTATCCGGGTCTGCTACAAATTCAATGAAATTCTTTCCAACCATATCTTCCGGAGAAATCCCGAAAATTAGCATGGAAGAGGCTGAAGCATATACAATAAATCCCTTTTCATCAGAAATTGCAATCAGGTCGCGGGTTTGTTCAGTAATGGCCCGGAACTTCTCCTCATTGTTTTTCAGTGTTTGTTCAACGTGTACACGCTCTGTTATATCCTGAAAAACCCCAAATAGTTCAACTGCATTTCCCTCATCATCATTTTTTATCTCCGATTTAGAGGTGATAATTCTGGTTGGCGAGCCATCGGCAGGATGAATTTCATATTCAAGATTATAGGGTATGCCTTTTTTTAATAGGTCATACGATGCCTGCACCACTCTTTCCCTTTCAGGAATGCAGGATTCTACATTTTCAGTTGTAAAATTCTCAAGGTTGTCGCCTAATCCGAACAATTTTAAAGATTCGATTGAACCTTTCAGTTTTCTTGTCTTCAGGTTGTATGTCCATGAACCTGTATGACCGATTTGCTGCGCCAGGGTCAGTTGATTATTTGCAATGGCAAGTTCTTTTCGTTTTTCATCCAGTTTTTCAACCGCCTGCTTTCGTTCCGTGATATCAAGGCAATGCCCGATGTATCCGATAAATTCTCCATGGCTGTTGTAACGGGGTTTGCCATCATCCTGCAGCCAGCGGTAGCTGCCATCATGATGGCGTAGCCTGTAATCCATACTGAAAGATTTGCGCAAATCAAATGAGTTGGTATAAATGCTTAAACATCTGTCGAGATCTTCAGGATGTATACCTTCAACCCATCCGTCACCTAGTTCCTGCTCCTTTGTTCTGCCTGTAAAATCTAGCCAAACCTGGTTAAAATAGTCGCACTTTTTATCAGGAGTGGCGGTCCATATCAGCGCCTGCCCTGAATTAGCCAGGTTCCGATACCGTAGTTCACTTTCTTTTAAAGCATCATCAGCCAGTTTCCTTTCAGTTATATCCTCGAAAGTGGTGTACACCTGTATAGGTTTCTTCTCGCCCTCCTGTAATTGTGGTACCGCGTTTATTTTAATCCAGGTGTAAGCACTTTGGGTGGTATTAAAAACACCCATCACTACATTTCTTACTTCTTCGCCTGTACGCAACGACACCATGGATGGATGAGTTTCTCCGGGAAAATCGGAACCATCCTCGTGAATTGATTTCCAAAGCGGATCAATGGAGGTAAGCCCTTGCATTTGACTCAACGTTAGTCCCAGTATGCGCTCAGCCGCCGGATTAGCAACAGTTATAAATCCTTCTGCATTTTGATATACAACGCCCATGATCATCGATTCAAAAAGCACGCGGTACTTTTCTTCATTTTCAATTAGTCTTTCGTCTGACAATTTGCGTGCACTGATATCGCGTATGGTTCCGGCAATTTTTACCGGTTTACCTTCTTTATCGCGTATCAATCCGGATGAAATAGAAACGGGTACTACTGAACCATCTTTGTTTTTTAACGCAAGCTCATAATCGGTAACTTTCCCATATTTATTTAATTCATTGAAAAAAGCTTCCTTTTCAGTAAAATCAAAATACACTTCGTCAATGGTCTTGCCAATCAGTTCATCTCGCTTGTACTGCCCTTTCGAGATGCTTTCAATAGATGGGCTGATATCCATTAATTTCCCATCTA
Source organism: uncultured Bacteroidales bacterium (assembly GCA_903879715.1). Taxonomy (GTDB): domain Bacteria; phylum Bacteroidota; class Bacteroidia; order Bacteroidales; family UBA4417; genus UBA4417. The sequence goes on along the minus strand of CAIRMR010000143.1, from coordinate 3,387 downwards.
AACCAGCCTCGTAATAGGCATCCAGCATAGTTTCGAAAATATTGCGGTATTTTTCTTCGCTTAGCTTAAGTTTTTCTTCAGCCGTTTCCCTGTCAGTGATGTCATGAACAATGGAGTACAACATTGTTGTATTTTCAACCAAAATCAGCCCTGAATACACTTCAACTTTGCGTACTTCGCCACTTGACAGTCTATGATTAAAAAAGAAATGTTTGCGTTTTTCGGTTTTAGCTACTTGCAACGTTTCCTCTAGTTCAGTAGGCCCCAATGTATTAATTTCCGAAATATTTTTATTGCATATTTCCGCATATGACCAACCATAGTATTGACAAGCAGCTTTATTTGCGTCTTTAATTTCTCCGGTCGTAGGATCAATCAGCAGCATGATCGAATGGTTATCTATGAACAGCGATTTGTATTGCGATTCGCTCTCATGCAAGCTATTGCTAACCAGCCTTAGTTCTTCGTTTTGAAGTTCCAGCTCAATCTGATGTAGCTGTAGTTCCTGATTAAGTTTCAGTATATCTACTTCAGTGGTGATGGTACCTGATGCTAAAGATCTCTGTCGTTGCAATTCTTCTGCATTTGCCCGATAGTTGTCCCTGTTCACTATATCTCGACCAGCAATTTCACTGGCATACATTCTCTCAAGAGAATCATATTTTTGTTTCAGCTCCCGCAATTCAACAATGAGCTCTTCCATACTTTTATCTTGCATGTTCATCTGTTAATTCCAATATAAGTGCAAAATACAATACAATATAAATAGTTCCTTAGGCACTCCATCACTTTACCCTTATGGCACCTTGTGTGTCCTTAAGCAAAAGTAACAATTATTAGCAGGATAGTTCTTTTCATGCTCTGTTAATTTTTCACTTTACGTAATCGTACAGGGTCACAACGTAATGACATTGTTTGCATTACGCCTCTTATTGTACTTTCCGGATATGCTGTAAATCAATCGTTTCATGATTAGTAACAGAGTAATGTTATTTTACATTCAGTAAATAAATGAAAAAAATTCTAAAAGCACTATACCTTTGAAAAAGCTTTTATGGAAAATACAGCAAATTAGGAATAGCACCCTTGTTGGAGCGCGTCTTATTTTCGCATGCGTTCCAGCATAATCCATTTTTTTTATTAAATAATTTGGGCGTTCCCCTCGTTCCTTCTATGTTGTAAAACAAGAGAATGGCAATTTATTTTTAAAATTTTATCTTTGTATGATAAATCTGAAGAGGAAGTGAGCTCTGCTGGAGAGCAACTCACCAGCAATAAGATTTATGACGGTGAATAAACCGAAGAAGGCCTTTCCAAAAGAAAGGTCTTTTTCTTTATGTTTATTCATTGTCCACATGGCTCAAAAAATCTCAATCTCAAGATTTCGCATACTCTCAATGAACGAAAATCTATAAAAACAACCTTCTATCAGCAGAACGGGAAATCAATTCCAGGCTGCATTACCTCTTTTATTTTTTTATAGAATGTGAGCTACGATCTCGGAAATAACAGATTCCCTGATTCAGAACTGCATGGAACGAATATTAGTCTCACTTCTGATGGTGTTTTTATAGAATTTTGTTTTACTTAACCACTGAACATACATACGGTTGATTGTTTTTTAAAACAAACCTGATCCTGCTGACTAATTTTCTTGCGATCCTTATTATTGCTTTATTTGGTTCCATCCTTTTGCAATAATCATGGTAGCATTTATTTAATGCGGGGTCAAGTCGCGCTGACATCCAGGTTGCTTCAATAATTGCTGCCCGAAGTACACTATGTCCACGGGGTGTTATATCTCCTATAACCTGATGATCTCCACTGGAATGGGTTGATGGTACAAGTCCAATAAATCCACAAAACTGGTCAAATGTGTCAAATCGATCTATGGTTTCGATTTCTGTCAAGATTATCATTGCTGTCAACAGGCCAATACCTGGTATGCTGCGAAGTAATTCATGTTGCCTTTTGTAACGGCTTGTTTTTGCCAGCTCCCTTATTTGTTTTGTTGTTTGAAGGACAGATGCACGCAAATAACTGCTTTGTGCTAATAAAATGTTTAAGGAGGCCTTCCCACTCGGTTCTGTCATCTCAACATCTTCCAGCCACTTATTAAACCGGTTTGACCAATGGGTTTGAGGCCGACTAAATGCTTCAGGATATTCTATGCCGTGAAAATACAGAAATGACTTTATCCGGTTTTTATATCTTGTCAAATCCTTTACCAACGTTGTCCGTGTGCGAACCAGAGTTCTGTCTTCAAGTGTTGGTATGGTGGGAACATAAATCGGATTTAATTCACCATTGCGTAATGATCTGGCTATCTTGATACTGTCCCTGATGTCATCTTTCATTACAATTTCTTTCCCTGTTGTAGGTACATCCGCAGGATTAACCACGATTGAATTGATACCTAAGTTACGTAGTTTGTTGTGAATCCAATACCCACTAAATCCGGCTTCATAGGCTGAATGATAAGTTCCGCCTGGAAAGGTCTTTTTCAAATAGTGATATAAAGCTTCCGGTTTAGGCGGTTGCGAGAACGTCTTATGGGTAAGCTTTTCTGTCATTATTGTCACCTTCCAATCTTTTAAATGGACATCTAATCCAGCATAAATATTCTGTCCATTGAAATCAATTTTGTTACTTTGTGTTTGCATAAGTCTGGTGTTTTTATGGTTTATAGAGTGGTATCCAAAACTAATAAATTTCCAGACTTATGCTTCATTTTGCAAACATAGGGCCTCGGGTCGGGCTTTCCGCTGCAATCTTTTTGCCATTCACACTAAAACCCTGACGCAACAAAAGGATTTTCGCTACAAATAAGCGAAGCGATTCATGAACACCTTTAAAAAACAATTAAAATAGTGAATAATCCCTAACGCAGTCCTACAAGTTATTGCCGGGTTGTCTTGAGTTTTCTATCTCTCTACGGATGTCTTACTCTACAATTCATTCACTCAGTTCTTTCCGCCATCGCTCAGGCAGTGCCGGTTGGCTCCATGTGCTTTTTCCTGTCACGGTAATTGCAAAAAAGCAATTACACCATGGCGCGCCAGGAAAAAAGCACACTCCGCCACCGGGTAGCTACTTCACATAACAATAGTTATGATCTTGCCTGCTTTTTTATAGGTATAAATGTCATAATCCGGCAAGCTCATAACTTTATTATGTGCAAGGGCTAAAGCCAAGTAGCCACTGCCTGCACCTGCGCAACCTGCTCACTCCACCCACTTCCAATGCAGCTGCAAGCCATTCATTACTCGTCCCTCGTAATCTCATGCCTTTCACTGCCGCACAGCAGCAAATGGTTAATGCCTGTGGTAGCATTAGTCAACAAGCCAAATTATGTTTAGTACGTTACGCTTAACCATCAGCTGCTAA
>CAIRMR010000142.1 GCA_903879715.1 uncultured Bacteroidales bacterium | reverse complement strand
ATCGAACTTACATAGATTTAACAGAAAAACAGCCATCATTATTTTAACAAACCGCCGTATGCCGAACGGCACGTACGGTGGTGTGAGAGGTCGGAAAATAAAATAGGAGGAAAACTATTTTATTTTCCTCCTACTCGATTTTATAATTCTTTGACGCTGTCTGGATTTTTTAATGTTCTGATTTTAGAACAAGGAACAAGGATATGCGATTTACGAACTTGGCATAAACCTTGTGTATTGTAGCACATCACAAATCTTAAATCGTTAACTAAGCAAAGCGTTCTCATGAGCGAAGCGAATAATCCTTGTTCGATATTCAAAAGAACTAATAGTTTTAAGATTGAATGTAGAATTTTGGCCGTCACTTGACGAATAAAATTCCAGAAAGTCCAGTTTGATTTGCTTTAAATTATATTCCACTTACTTTATTCCTGAATATTCTATTATAGTGAATCGTTATTATTTTGTATTTTAGGCAGTTATATCTAATTTCCAGTCATAAAACCAAAACCATAATGTCATACCCTAATTTACAGGCATTTATACAATCACTCGAACAATCAGGCGAGCTTATCAGGATCAGGGATTTCGTGTCACCTCACCTTCAGATCACAGAAATTGCCGATCGGATGAGTAAACATAATGGTAAAGCATTATTATTCGAAAATAATGGAACTCGTTTTCCTTTGCTGATCAATTCGATGGGGACAGAGAAACGCATGTGCCTGGCGCTTGGCGTTGAAACCCTTGATGATACCGCAAAGCAAATTGAGGATTTGATGGCTGGATTAATGACGCCGCGTGATTCCTTTTTCAGTAAACTTGCCCTTTTACCTACGCTGGCTGAAGTTGCTAAATTTATGCCTGGTCACAAAAAAGGGAAAGGCGCCTGCCAGGAAGTTGTGATGGATAAACCCGACCTGACGCAATTGCCTGTGCTTACCTGCTGGCCCTTTGATGGCGGTCCTTTTATTACCTTGCCGGTGGTGCATACACGCCATCCCGAAACCGGCGTTCGAAATGTAGGAATGTACCGTATGCAGGTTTTCGGACCTGATAAAACGGGAATGCACTGGCATCTTCACAAAAATTCAGCGGCTCATTTCCGCGAATACAAACGGCTTGGCTTGAGAATGCCTGTTGCAGTTGCTCTTGGCGGTGATCCTGTTTATACCTATTGCGCCACAGCTCCTTTACCCGAAAATATTGATGAGTATATGCTTGCCGGCTTTCTTCGTAAAAAGAAAGTGGAACTGGTGAAATGTCTGACTTCTGATATTGAAGTTCCTTCAGATGCTGATTTCATTATCGAAGGGTATGTTGATCCTGCTGAAGATCTTATACTTGAAGGCCCGTTTGGAGACCATACCGGTTTTTATTCGCTGGCTGATTACTATCCCGTGTTTCATGTAACCTGCATCACACATCGCAAGGAAGCCATATACCCGACTACCATTGTTGGTATTCCGCCTCAGGAAGATAAATGGCTTGGTAAAGCTACAGAACGTATTTTCCTGCCTTTGATAAAACTGAGTATGTTACCTGAGATTGAAGATATGGTTATGCCCGACGAAGGTGTATTTCATAATATTGTCCTGGTGAAAATCAAAAAGACATATCCCGGCCAGGCGCAAAAAGTGATGAATTCATTGTGGGGCGCCGGACAGATGATGTTCAATAAAATACTGGTAGTTACCGATGCTGATATTGATCTGAATGATAGTAAGGCAGTTGCAAAGTTGATTTGCGACCAGGTTCATCCTGTAGATGATGTTGTTTTTAACCGTGGACCGGTTGATGTGCTTGATCATTCAAGCAGCCGCTTTGCTCTTGGTAGTAAGCTTGGAATTGACGCAACAACAAAATTACCCGGTGAATCAGTTTATGGAGGTTCTGAGGAATTCGAATTCAACGAAGATCATCCTGAACTGAGTGAACTATCATGTAATTTTTCACTTACCCGTGAGAAATTTCCTGTACTGATAGTCGGGATTGATAAATCAGCGTTGAATATCCGAACACTGCATCAGCTGCTTTTCAACAGCGGAGCTTTAAAAGGTATTAACTGGGTAGTTTATGTCGATCCGGAAGCTGCAGGAATCAGAATTTCGGATATTGTATGGCTTACAGCCAATAATATAGACCCGTCCCGGGATTGTTTCTATATCAAAGATAAAAACGATCAATCCATATTACCTTTGGCTATTGATGGTACCGGTAAATCACTTATAGCAGACGGCTTTAAGCGGCAATGGCCTAATGTGCTGGCAATGGATGATAAGACAATAGAGGAAGTAGACGCATTGTGGGATAAATTGGATCTTGGACCTTTTATTTCTTCGCCTTCTTTAAATTATAAAGTACTTGTTAAAAACGAAGGAGCCGTAGCAAAAGGGTAGGGGTGAAGTGTTACTTATTTCATGATGCTCGTGCACTGAGCATAGCCGAAGTGCATGTTTCAGGTTCGCTCTTGAGGGGTAAAAACTTTTAACAAGAAAAGTCAAAGTGTGCAAGTATTTGCGAGGCTGATCAAATGAACTTGAAATATCCAAGCCTGGTTAGCCGAAGCAATCTTATGGACTCAGGAAATCATGCCAAGAATCCTTCTTCTTAATCAAATGCATTGCCATTTTTGCACTACCATTTTCCATTTTTACACTGAGCCTGCCGAAGTGAACTATTTTCCATTTTTACACTGAGCCTGCCGAAGTGAACTATTTTCCATTTACTATTTTCCATTTACTTAAAATACTACCTTTGCTACGTGTTTCACTTAAAACAAATTTTTAAACAATATTTTATATGCTAAACGAAATCCTTAAAGATTTAACCTCAGCCAAAGCTATCGAGCTGGAAGACAAGTATGGTGCGCATAATTACCACCCGTTGCCTGTGGTATTGGCCAAAGGCGAAGGCGCTTTAGTCTGGGATGTTGAAGGCAAGCAGTATTTTGATTTTCTGTCGGCGTATTCGGCGGTAAACCAGGGGCATTGCCATCCGAAAATTGTTGGTGCCATGATTGAGCAGGCACAGACGCTGACACTCACATCACGCGCATTTTACAGTAACGTACTTGGTGTTTATGAAAAATATATCACCGGATACTTTGGGTACGATAAAGTTCTGCCAATGAATTCAGGTGCTGAAGCGGATGAAACCGCTTTGAAACTTTGCCGTAAATGGGCTTACAAAGTTAAAGGTATCGAAGATGGACAGGCTAAAATTATTGTCTGCGAAGGCAATTTCCACGGTCGCACCATAACCATCATTTCTATGTCGACTGATCCGGATTCCTACGGCGGATTTGGTCCGTTTACGCCTGGTTTTGTAACTATTCCTTACAATGATATTCCTGCTCTTGAAAAAGCACTCGAAGATCCGAATGTTGCGGGATTCCTTGTTGAGCCTATCCAGGGAGAAGCAGGCGTGTTTGTTCCTGATGCTGGTTACCTGTCGAAATCCTATGAGTTATGTAAGAAAAACAACGTTCTTTTCATTGCCGACGAAGTTCAGACCGGCATTGCGCGTACCGGAAAACTCCTGGCTTGTGATCATGAAAATGTTCGTCCCGATATTCTTATTTTAGGTAAGGCCCTTTCGGGTGGAGCAATGCCGGTATCAGCGGTTTTATGTGACGATGAAATCATGCTTACCATCAAACCTGGAGAACATGGGTCAACTTTTGGCGGAAACCCGGTGGCGGCTCGTGTTGCTATTGCCGCACTCGAAGTTGTAAAGGAAGAAAACCTTGCCGAAAAAGCTGAATATCTGGGCAAGATTTTCCGCGAAGAACTGGGAAATGTGAAAAGTGAAATGATTGAACTGGTTCGCGGTAAAGGATTACTCAATGCTGTTGTTATCCGTCCTAAGAACGGTTTCGAAGCCTGGGATGTATGTGTGAAAATGAAAGATATGGGCCTTCTGGCAAAACCAACTCATGGTAACATCATCCGGTTTGCTCCTCCTTTGGTTATAAGCGAGAAGCAATTACGCGAAGCCATCGAAATTATTAAAACAGCTATACTTTCGTTTGAATAACCAGAGAGATCTGAACCCAATAAAAAGTAAAAGCCCGATAGCAGAAAACTATCGGGCTTTTTAACTAATTACTGTTAACCATTTACGATTTCCGATTAACTATTTTCAATTAACCATTAACCATTTCCGATTAACTATTTTCAATTAACCATTTTCGATTAACTATTAACCATTTTCACCCTGAGCGACCAACGGCGGCTGAGCGAAGCCGAAGCCAGCCGAAGGGAACTACTTTTTCTCCAACGCTTCAGCATATAATTTCTGGGCAAAATCCCAGTTCACCACATTCCACCAGGCATTGATATAATCACCCCGTTTGTTCTGGTATTTGAGGTAGTAAGCATGTTCCCATACATCAAGGCAAAAAACAGGAGTGCCGGGTTGTTCTGCTATATTCATTAACGGATTATCCTGGTTGGGGGTTGAACTGATAAATAGTTTACCGTCTTTCCCAACAACAAGCCATACCCAGCCTGAACCAAAACGCTTAACACCCGCTTCTGCAAACTGTTTTTTGAAATTGTCGAATGATCCAAAGGTTGAAGTGATAGCATCACCAAGCTTACCTGAAGGAGTGCCGCCGCCATTTGGTTTCATGCAGTTCCAGAACATTTCGTGGTTCCAGTAACCACCCGCGTTGTTACGGATGGCAACCGGCTGAGTCGAAATATTCGCAAAAATGGATAACATTGGTGTTTTTTCCAGTTCTGTGCCTTTCATAGCTGCCATGAAATTATTGTAATACGCGCGGTGATGCTTATCGTAATGGATTTCCATGGTCATCTTATCGATGTACGGCTCCAGGGCATCATAAGCATACGGCAAAGGCGCGAATTTGTGAAATGGTTCCTGTTGTGCCTTTAATGCAAATGGAATAGCCATAAGCACAATAAAATATACAAGGATCTTTTTCATGATTATTTTACTATTGAATTGTAACGTGCTTCAATTACCGACCAGTTAACAACATTCCAGAATGCCGAAATATATTCAGGACGACGGTTTTGAAATTTGAGATAATAGGCATGTTCCCAGACATCAAGACCAAGAATAGGTGTAGCAGGGCAATCGGAAGTGTCCATAAGCGGATTATCCTGGTTGGCACTGGAGCAAACACAAAGGCTGTTATCGGCCTTTACTGAAAGCCATGCCCAGCCGCTTCCAAAACGGTTGGCTGCAGCGTCGTTGAACTTCGTTTTAAAATCTTCGAATGAACCATACTTTGCGTTAATCGCGTCGGCAAGCTGGCCTGCCGGGGCACCACCACCGTTTGGCGACATACTTTCCCAGAACATGGTGTGATTGAATAATCCACCACCATGATTGCGAACTGCCATTGGGAGTTTACTTACATTAGCGAATATTTCTTCGAGTGATTTACCGTTGCTTTCGGTTTCTTTGATTGCGGCAACAAACTTGTCGAAATAGGTTTTGTGATGTTTTGTATAATGGATCTCCATGGTCTGTGCGTCGATATGGGGTTCCAGTGCGTTAAATGCGTAAGGTAAAGAAGGAAATTGATAGTCCATTGTACTAAGTTGTTTATTGGTTTTATACTAATTGTTTAGATTCAATGTAAATAACAATGCCGGATATAAATAGTTCGACCAATTAAGATATGATTTAACATTTTTAGGGAAAATACTGATAAATAATAGGCGCTTCAAATTAAGGCAAATTATAGCCCCGGCCTTCAGGCATGGCAAATCAGAATAAATGCGAATTGGTCTTTTTCTCAAAGATCATCTTTTTTCGAAATGTTGAGAATTAAAATTCTTTGAAATTAATTGCGCATCTCTTGACCCGGCTTTCAGGGCGGGGATCAAAAATGAAAACAATTCCGGCTTTAGCCCCGGGATTAAGAATCCGAAAATTTTATGGATTTGTCAGACAATTTGTATGACTGAAATTGCTGAACTTTATTTTTATAGACCGGCTCTAGAACTCAGCCCCGATCTTAATGTTTATCTGCCTGGGAGTGAGATAATTCGGCACACCATACATATTGTTGTTTACATCCCTGACCCAGGTATATGATACTGTATTATTAACCTGTAAAAGGTTTAAAATTTCGGCAGTAATCCATAATGACTTAAATCCTCCGAAGAAACCTTTTTTAGGTTGCAATGCTTCTCCGCCAATAATCTGTTTCGATAAACCTATATCAACTCTTCGGTAAGGAGGCAGGCGGTAAGTATGTGTGTATAATGGCGTATTCGGTGCCCCGGTTGGCAGACCGGTTCCAAAATACAGCCCGATATTCATTTTAAAAGTCGGATTCATAGGCAGGAAATCCTGGAAAAACAATCCGAAGGTAATCCGCTGATCCGTAGGCCGGGGAATATATCCGGGGTAAATAGTATCAGATCGTACCGGTGTTATATCTTCTGTAAAACCGGTATGGATTACTTCACCGGCGGCGTTATAAGACTCGACATAGTAATCATTGTAAAGATCTTCCGCTGTTTTCATATACGAAAGGCTGGCCCACGATTCGACACCTTTCACAAAATTGCCGTTTACTTTCATATCAATACCATACGCGTAACCTTTTGACCCATTAATTCCGAGGTATTGAATACGGACATTATCGACCTGGTATGGAACCAGTTCAGTAAGATATTTATAATAGACTTCAGTAACAAATTTGAAAGGCCGTCCCCAGGAATGAAAATTAAAGTCATTGCCTGCAACAAACTGAATTGATTTCTGTGCCCTGAGATTTGGATTGATTTCACCCTGAAGGTTTCGCAGCTCGCGGTAAAATGGCGGCTGATAATAGTAACCGGCCGAAAAACGAAGCATCATATCTTTTTCCCAATTGGGTTTGTACGATAAACTTACGCGTGGGCTTACAATAAATTGCTTGTTAAAATCCCAGTAATTAAATCGGATTCCGGCTGTAAATGCCAGCTGGGTAGAATCATGGTCCAACGTCCATGTGTTTTGAGCAAAGGCAGTGTACCTGTTTGAGCTAATACTAGTGTCGGTTTGAAGATGGTAATTCAAAACAAAATCAGTAAGATTGCCTGGCTGTCCGGGTGTTCCGGGATTGTATGGAATCGAATACGCCGATGAATCAATCCGCTGCCATTCGTTCATGCGATCATCTATAATTTCATGCTGGTATTTGATGCCCCAGAGTGCGTAGTTTCTTCCTTTGGAAAAGCTGTAACGGTTTTCAGCATTTATAACGGTCATATCCAGCTGGTTTCGGGCGTGATTGAAAAATCCACCCACTCCCTTGGTTTCTACAACTTCAATTGAATCAGTAGCACTGGGCTGATTTTCAAGCAAGGCGATGTAATACTCAGCCAATACATCAAACGATTCCGTTTCCCGGGAATTATAAACAGACGTGATCCATTTTATCTGAAGGTTTTTATTGGGCTTCTGCGTCAGCGTGATGGCGCCCATCCGGCTTTCGTACCTGTCAACTTCCTGGCCCTCGAAATACATGGTCAGTCGTAAGGGTGTGAAATAAGTTCCAAACTTGGTTTCACGGGATTCAGGTATTAAAGTATACTTGTTTGATGATATGTATCCTAATACCGCCAGTTCAAGCTTTTCTGAAATTTTATAGGTTAAAAGAGATTGTAAATCGACAAAAACCGGCTTGTAACTTCCCTTGGTCTCCATCGCGTTCAGCAGGTACTGGTTGGTTTTGTATCTTGCCCCGGCCAGGTAAGTAAACCGTTTGTCTTTACTGATTCCTTCCATATGAACGGTGGCTCCAAGCAGGCTGGCAGTGGCCGAAGCGGCAAATTTCGTCGGGTGTTTGTATTTTATATCCAGTACACTCGATAATTTATCACCGTATTTTGCGTCGAAGCCACCCGCGGAAAATAAAACCGAAGAAACCAGGTCGCTGTTCAGGAAACTTAAACCTTCCTGCTGGCTCGAACGAACCAGGAAAGGACGATAGATCTCAATATCGTTAACATAAACGAGGTTTTCGTCGTAGTTGCCACCACGAACCGAATACTGGGAGCTCAGTTCATTGTTCGAAACCACACCCGGCATAGTTTTCAGCAAAGCTTCAATTCCTGCCGATGCAGTTGGCAGGGCATTCACTGTACGTGCGTCGATACGTATCAGGTTTGTATTCCGGATATTGCGGTCTTCGATAACTATTCGTCCTAACTCAGTAGCCATTGATGTGATAGTGCGGTTAACCCTTAGCTTTTCACCCACGGCAACTTTAACGAAAGCAGTATCGGTTTTATAACCGACAAATGAAAAAACTATTTTTAATTGTTTCGCGGCAGGAACCTGCAGACTATAACTGCCGTCAGCTGATGTGGAAGTGCCGCCTGGTTCGCCCAATATGCTGACATTAACCAATTCGACAGCCAGGTTATTTTCATCTGTGACGCGCCCCGTGATCATACCCGCTTTTTGAGCAAAAACGATATGGCTGATTATCAGAATTGTGATAATGAGTATAGCTTTTAAACGGAAAGCAGGCTGAGTGTGATAAGGCTTCAAAATCGGGCAGGTTTGTTGAAAAGCTGATAAAACTGGTGGCTACCTCTGAAGATAACGTCTTTTCTGCGAAAGTAGTATAAATAAGGGAAAGATGAGTGATGAGTGATGTGCTATGTGCGATGTGGAATGTGCGATGTCGGATGTGGAATGTTCGAAATACACTTTACTCATGAGTTCAAATTTTCAACACACTATTTTCTATTAACTATTAACTATTTTCCATTTTCTAATAACTCTAACTCAATACTTCTTCTTAAAGTCGCCGCGTTTCCATGCTTTAATAAACTTGGCCCAGGCAATAGGATTAAGCAGGTTATTAGGCATGGTTTGTCCGTTGTAATAAAGTCTGTCCGATGACGCGCTCATTTGGTTGCGGTAGCTTTGTCCGGGCGTAAATCCGTATTTTTCAGGATCATAATTACGGCCGTATATTTCGCGCATTTCCATATATGCCAGGTTGCGTTTCGCAATTTCAATATCATCGTCAGGAACATGTAAGGTTAAAAAAGCATGCCTGAACTGTTCCTTGCTGGGCCAGGGGTAAATAACGGTTTCGGTAAGCATAAGTGTATCCGACGACATGACCTGTATAAGTGAATAGCGGTTTTCGGTAAGCGTATCAGGGATTCGGAATAAACCGGTTTTGTACCCTACAGAGGAAAATGAGATCAGATCGTTCTTGTGTACAATAATGGAGAAAAAACCGGAATAGTCGGATGTTGTACCCCGGCCGGTACTGGTAACGGCAATATTAGTGAAAGGCACCGGTCGCAGGCTGTCGGCAGTAACCACAACTCCTGAAAACTGCACAAGGTCGTTGACCCGCTGAGCTCTTAGTCCAGCAACGGAAAACGAAAGAAGAACAAACAGAATTACAGGTAGAGATGCTTTCATCAGATGCAAAGATATTTCTTTTACATTGCCAAAGGAAATATGATCAGGCCAGATTTCAAAAATAATGTTAACGCATTTCCGGGCGGCAACAAAAAAAGCTGTCACCCAAAAGGGAAACAGCTCTGGAATTATTAATTACAAATGTCTACTTGTTAATGAGGAAGCCTTTTTCACGGGCTTCTTTTAAGCACGCACTAATGCCTTTTTTGTTGATAGTACGCAGTGCGGAAGTTGAAACTTTCAACGTAATCCATTTGTCTTCTTCAGGAATAAAGAAGCGTTTGGTTTGAAGATTAGGGTAAAACCTGCGTTTGGTTTTAATATTTGAGTGGGAAACAGTGTTCCCTACAATCATTTTCTTTCCGGTTAATTCACAAACTCTTGACATAGTGTTAGGCTTTTCAAAATGGAGTGCAAAGGTCTGTATAAATTTACAAAAATCAAAACAATCTGAAAAAAAACTTTGATTATGTTTATTTAGCTATGCTGTTTGGATTTAAGTAATAGTTATTCAGTTGATTAAGAAAACATATGTTTTAGTTGTTGCACGTATGGAAATCGCATTCCGGATAAAAACAGATCCTTATTCAGCCAGTTTGCCACGCAGCATATTTAAAGCTGCCATGGATGCTTTCCGGATGTTTCGTCCCCTATGATCACCCAAAAGAAATTTCCGGGCAATAGTTTCGGTTGGTGTTGCAATGGCAATCCATGTCGTGCCAACAGGTTTTTCGGCTGTTCCTCCGCCAGGACCTGCAATTCCGGAGACCGAGATCGCATAGTCGGTTGCAAAACGGGTGCGGATTCCTTCAGCCATGGCAATTACGGTTTGTTTGCTAACGGCGCCATGTTCTGCAATCACCTTGTGAGGAACTCCGAGAAATTGCTCTTTAATTTCATTTGAATAAGCGACAAGGGAACCTTTGAAGTAATCGGAACTGCCGGCAATGCTTGTGATAAGCTGGGCGATATTGCCGCCGGTACAGCTCTCGGCGGTGGAAAGCGTCATTCCTTTACTCCGCAGCAGCTGTCCAACCACTGATTCCATCGTATCATTATCGAAACCAAAGATGAAGTCTCCCGCATAGGAATAGAGCTCTTTCTCGGCTTTGTCGATGGCGTGTTGCAGCACTTTCCGGTCGGTTCCGTAGGCAGTTAATCTCAGCCTCACCATTCCTGGCTGAGGAAGGTAAGCCAGTTTGACAAAAGAAGGCAGGGAATCTTCCCAGGGTTCGATGAGCGAAGCCAGGTGTGATTCGCCGACACCTTCGGTTAATATGGTTCGGTGAATAATTACACGGTTTAATTTATTGAGCAGCTGAGGTATTATTTCCTGCTCCATAATTGCTTTCATTTCGAAAGGGACGCCGGGCATGGAAATATAAATACAGCCATTTTTCTCAAACCACATACAAGGTGCTGTTCCGTTGGGATTAGCAACTACATGGCAATTGGCGGGCACCATTGCCTGTAAACGATTCAATTCGGTAACGGCTACGCCACGGGCAGAAAATAGTTTTTCAACATTCGCATAGGCTGTTTCGCTGAAAACAAGGGAAGTATCGAAAAACTTGCAAAGCGTTTGCTTGGTGATATCATCTTTGGTTGGCCCGAGACCGCCGGTTATTAAAATAAGCTGAGCCCGCTCCGATGCTTCTTTAAGAGTGGTGAGAATGTGCTGCTGGTCGTCGGAGATGCTGGTGATCTGATGTACCCTTATGCCAATTACATTCAATTGTTCTGCCATCCAGGCTGAGTTGGTGTCGATTACCTGCCCTATAAGGAGTTCGTCGCCAATGGTTATGATTTCTGCAAGCATATGTTTATCTGAAAATGTTTCTGTTATAAAAATGAATGGTCAGAGTAATCGTAGCTGGAAGACCGAGGCCGGAAACTGGGGGAACCCAAAGGAATTTTTTGCAACTTATCTTGAATTGTATAAATCAGGAAATATTTATTGGCAGATGAGTAGCTTTTTTGCCTGATAAGGGAAAGATTTAGGGAAACTCCGGACCAGGAGCATACTGACTTTCACTTCCTGGCGCAACTTCTGTCTTCCGTCCGGCTTCCGACCTCCGTCTTCCGACTTCCGACTCCGGTCCGGTTCCAACTCTCTATTCCGAAAATCTTACCCTTAAAAAGATGTATTAAAACTGAGGTCCATCGGGCGAATTGACATTACCGGGATGTCGGATAAGCGGATTAAATCCTGTGCTTGCGAACCCACAAAGTATTCAACAAGACCAACTTCCTGCTGATTTAAAATTATGATCAGATCGATATCGCCTTGTTGATCCGCATACTTGAGAATGGCAGGGACGAAACTTTTCACATCGTTTTTAATTTCAATTACTTCGAATGAGCAGTCGATACCCGCAGATGCGACAAAATTGGTTACCTGATCTCCTTGTTGATAGAGCCTGCCAACTTCAGCCTTTTCGTTTTTTGTCATAAAGGCTGAAACAACTTTTATCCCGGCACCATAGTACCTGGCGATTTCGATACCCATGGTAACTTTTTGCCTGGATTCCATGGTAAGGTCAAGAGGTAAAAGGATGCTGCGGCATCCGGAATGAACATGGTTGCCATTCAAGGTAATTACAGGACATTTTGATGCCCTTACAACTCTTGATGTATTCGCACCGATACGCTTTTCCTGCTCACCTTCCTGATCGGAGCCGTGAGTTCCCATTACGATAAACTGTGCATTGATTTCTTTTGCAACATCAATGATTTTAGAATAAATCTTGCCTTTTTCGATCCTGTAATTAACCTTCATACCTGAAGAAAGCGCGGCTTTACCCGCAATTTCAGCAAGACGTTCATCAATAACTATGAGGATTTCGCTTTTTTGGTCATCGCTGAAGATACTAGAAAATATTCCGGATGGTTCATGCACATATAATAAAGTAATCTCAGCAAGAATTGTATGTGCCAGGCTGAACGATTGTTCGATCGCTAAAAGAGATTGTTTTTCAAAATCTACCGGTATCAGGATTTTATTCATTGGTACGTTGATTTGTTTACTTTTGTGTACAAAAATACCGTTTTACTTTTTCATACACTAATAATGACAAAAATTGCTGAATCAGAACTCATTTTAAATCCGGACGGAAGTGTTTATCACTTGCATGTGAAACCTGAAAATCTGGCTGAAACTATTATCGTTGTAGGCGATCCGGGGCGAGTTAAAGAAATTTCGAAGTATTTCGACACAATTGACTTTTCAGTGCAAAACCGGGAGCTTTTTACGCATACAGGCACCATTGGCAACAAACGGCTTACGGTTTTATCGACCGGAATGGGCACCGATAACCTGGATATAGTAATAAATGAACTGGACGCAGCAGTAAATATTGATCTTGAAACGCGTATGCCAAAGAAAACCCATACAAAGCTCAATATTATCAGGATGGGAACTGCTGGTGCGTTGCAGGCTGATATTCTGCCGGGCGATTTTGTCGCATCCTCCTATGGAATGGGCATGGACGGCCTGTTATATTTTTACGAAAAAGGTAAAAGTGTTATGAATGCTGAACTAGCTACAGCCTTTGTAAATCATGTTAGCTGGAACGAAAATTTACCTGGAATTTATGCTGTGCCCTGTTCCGATACTCTTATGGATAAGCTTGGGAAAGACCTTGTACATGGAATAACCCTTACCGCTCCTGGTTTTTATGGACCGCAGGGCAGGGAATTAAGACTGAAACTTGCGTTCCCTGAATTAAATCACCTAATCGAAAGTTTTGAATACCAGGGAAAAAGAATTTCGAATTTTGAAATGGAGACTTCCGCGCTTTACGGATTAGGTAAAATGCTGGGCCATGATACGTTAACCATTTGTACCATTGTCGCAAATCGGGTTAATCAAACTTATGCCAAGGATTATCACGCAGATATTGAAAGACTTATTAAATTACTGTTGGAGCGTTTGACACAATAAGTTAAGACCCAAGTCCCAAATTCCCAAATTCCAAATTCAAAACCCACGATTCACTCATGAATAATTCTTGGGATTTAGGACTTGGAATTTGGAGTTTTAGTCTTAATAAATATACCTTTTATTATTCTGAATTGCACTTCTTATAGCGGTTTTGAGGGTTTCGGAACAACGTACCACCATTTCAATATCCGTAGGAAATGGCACCGGGCTTGTTTTGGTTCTGGCAAGCTGATCTGCATTTAGTGCCTGTGTATCACCCAGGGCGCGTGAAGAAACATTTTTAAAAGCAGACTCAGCAAAAATCGGATCCTTTTTAAGCATTTTATCAGGATTTGCCTGTATCACCTGTATATCACCATCAATCCGGCATGCTTTTACCTGAACGGATTCAACCAGAGCACACTGAAGGGTTTTATATTTTTTAATTTTTATATCGTTCCCGAGTGTATCTCTCATCACATTGCCTTTTTTGTCGAGCGCATAGGTGAAACCATCTTCTACATCACGTTTTATGACGGTATCTTTTTGCATAGTCTGATCCGGGCTTACTGCTACATTTTTGACTTTTACATCAACAAAATAATCATATTTTGTATTGTCGTTCAGGTTTTGCGTATAATATTCAACCCATTCGGAATTGAGTGCCGGCAGATCAAGCGCAAGCAGATCCTGTTCAAATTCCTTCGGAAATTTTATCATGGAAGTATTCTGAATGGAAACAAATACCCTGCTCATCCCCAGGTTTTTTGCATCCAGAATCTTGTTGTCGATCCCTTCGTAATCACCGATATATTGTTTTGCTCTCACATACTCATCATATGCCTGCCTGTATGAATCTTTTAATCCGCTCTTCATCAGTTCATTGCCATGGGCATAGTAGAAATCGGCAGCTTTGCGTTTTGCGACAACCATATCCGCCATATAGTCAACAAATGGGAAATCGACTGACTCCCCGTTTTTATTAAGTGGCGTAACCGTTTTTACGAGTGACTGCCTGTCGTTCAATGATTTATAAACAATGTAAATTTGATCCCAGTTGTTCGGACGACCTTCCATTTTCAGGAACCGGATTCTTTCCTTATCCTGATCATTTGCCACTTTATACGACTGTTCAAGGATTTCAATCTGCTTAACATCAGTGCGGTCTTTACGTAATTGCTTGACAGCTTTTGCGATAGCAGCATCATAGTTGCCTTTCTGGAGTTGTTTTTTGGAAGAACCGCATCCTGAAAAGATGATGGCTAAAATGAATACAAGAGGGAAAATTCTTTTCATTGAGCTTAAATTTTAGTTGTGAGCAAAGATAACAAAAATGTTAAAAAACCAGATTCTGATAAATGCGCTGATGCATGCTTTTAGAGCATATTTAAGTGAAATCCGGTTTCAGTAAATTACCTGGCCGGGTGTTCAAATTTAGTAAACTGAAAATCATTTATGTTGTGACAAAGGTTTATAAACTTTAAATGGGAATGTAACTCGATTATCTCTAATTGAAATATTATATCTGTCAGGTGCATTTAGTTCGCAGGTATTAGTACTTTTGTTCCGCGTTTGTTGGGCAGAGACTTGTTCTTTCTCTATTGCTTTAATACTCATCTTTTTACACGCAAATTTAAACTCTACTCCTGTAACTCTGACAAAATGATCTATTCATGAAAAAAAATTACATCCTCAGAAGCCTTTTAGTCGTAATTTTTCTGGCAGGCAGCTTCAACTCAATTAAAGCGCAAAGTGTCAACCACTGGGAAATGGTGGTTGCAGCCGGCGATACCTGGCATTATTTTCCCGGGAACTCTGAACCGCCTGTTACCTGGACGAATACGGATTTTGATGAGTCTTCATGGTTGTCAGGCCCAGGCGGAATTGGGTTTGCCGATGGTGATGATGGTACCACAATAAGTCCTGTGATTTCTGTTTACCTCCGGTCTGCTTTTAATATTGTTGATATTGCCAATATCTCATGGGCTATTCTGGATGTGGATTATGACGATGGTTTTGTAGCGTACCTGAACGGGCATGAAATTGCCAGGTCTAACATAGGAACTACAGGAGTGAGGCCTTTGTATTCAACCCCAGCAATTACCAATCATGAAGCTTTGATGTACCAGGGTGGAATTCCTGAAAGATATATTATTATAAATGATACGCTGAAAAAATATATGACCGAAGGAGCTAATGAACTGGCTATCCAGGTACACAACATTACCGCGTCATCTTCTGACTTATCATCGAACACTTTTTTCTCAGTTGGTATTAAAGATGTCAGTACAACCTACCGGCAGGTTCCATCATGGTTTGAAGACCCTTCAGGCGTTCGAACTAATTTGCCTTTACTGATCATCGATACCAGGGGACAAATAATTGTTAATGAACCGAAAATTACTGCGTATTTAAAAGTTGTTGATAATGGACCGGGTCAGTTAAACGGGCTTTTGGATGATGCCACCGATTATGAAGGTAATATTGGTATTGAATTGCGGGGACAGTCGTCACAATCGTTCCCGAAACTGGGATATGGAGTTGAACTCCGGACACCGGCTGGTGCTGATACAAGTGTAAGTTTATTGGGAATGCCCGCTGAAGCAGATTGGGTTTTTTCGGCACCTTATTCTGACAAAAGTATGATGCGAAATGCAATATCGTATGAACTGGGTCGGAAAATGGGAGGTTGGCAACCCCGGTTTAAATATTGTGAAGCCTATTTGAATGGCACTTATATAGGCGTTTATATGCTGATTGAGAAAATAAAAAGGGGTACTGACCGGGTTGATATCAATAAATTGAAGCCGGACGAAATTTCAGGGGATAACCTTACCGGCGGATATATTGTAAAAGTTGATAAAATACAGGATATCAGCACTGATGAGTATTTTTATTCCTATCCTTCCATTCCTTATAACAACGCAATAAATTATGCTTTTACGTATGTTTATCCAAAATTTGATGAAATCGTTACGGAGCAAAAATCATACATCCAGAATTATATCTTAACGCTTCAAAATACACTTAACGGGAACTCATTTAAAGATCCTGTGACCGGATTCAGGAAATATATGGATTTGAATTCCTTTGTTAATTTTCAGATTATTAACGAACTGGCAAATAATGTGGATGGATATCGTTTCAGTACTTATTTTTATAAACAGAAAGATTCGGATGGCGGCAAATTATTCGCCGGTCCAATATGGGATTTTGATCTTTGTTACGGAAATGTAGACTATGACAATAAATGCCTTGCTACTGACAATTGGCTTTATAAAAGATACGGCGCGAGTGGTAACTGGAGTATGCACTGGTGGTCGAGGTTAATGGAAGATACTGATTACAACCATGCGTTTTCCGCCAGGTGGAAAACACTGCGTACAGGCCCGTTTAGTACCGATTCCATTATGGCTGATCTGGATGCCCATATTCAGGAAATGGGTGATGCCATAAAACGGAATTTTGATAAATGGCCTATATTAGGGCAATATGTATGGCCAAATTATTTTGTGGGAAGCACCTATGATGAAGAGGTTGAGTATTTAAAAGTTTGGATGACCAACCGGCTGAATTGGATGGATGGAAATGTATCCCTTTCGAGTGGAGATTTAGTTGCGGGGTATAAATCATACCATGTTCTGGTTTTCCCTAACCCTGTAAAAGACCAGGTAAATATAACTTTGACTACCAAGGATATAGGCAGGATTGATTTTGAGATTGTTGATCTGCTTGGGAAAAGTGTTTTTGCTTCGGATTATTCTCCGGTTTCGGGAGGAGATCAGGCAATCCGGTTTGCGATACCTGATGTCGCGCCCGGTTACTATATCCTGAAAATTATGCAGAACCAACAAGTGATTGGAATTCAGAAACTGATTGTAACAAAATAGTAAATACCCGGAAGAAGTTTTATAGGTTTGCTTTTTATAAATCTGATCCTCATATACTATTACCATTTCCTGAAGATTACACAAAAACCCTGTTGGTATTATTCCTTCAGGGTTTTTGTTTCCAGGGTAGTTCGCCCTGACAAAGTTGCCAAATATAAAGTCAGTATTTTATAATCAGAGATTTCAACCTATGTTTGTTGAAAACTAATTATCAAACCATTATCAGCCGATAAAGAAGCGCCGTAATTTTAAGCAACCCAAAAACCAATGCCTGACGCTTTTAATATGGACCATCTTAACTTGTTGATTCATTTGCTTGATGATCCTGACCAGGAAGCATTTCATCAGGTAAGCAATGAAATTCTTACACTCGGATTACCTGCTGTGGAACCGCTCGAAGAAGCATGGTTCAATACAAACGATAACCTGACCCGTCAAAGGATTGAAGAACTTGTACACAGCCTGCAGTACGATGGTCTGTACCATGACCTGGAGGCCTGGGTTGCATCAGGCGGGCAAGACTTGCTTCGTGGTTACCTGATTGCCACCAGGTTTCAATATCCTAACCTGGAAGAAGAAAAATTACTGGCTAACCTGAATAAACTTACCCGCTCCGTATGGATAGAGTTAAATGAAAATCTAACCAGCCTGGAGAAAGTGAAGGTTCTCAACCATATGTTGTTTGGTGTAATTGAAATCGGAGGCGAGATTGCAGATATACATGTCCCTGATCATTATTTTTTGAATAACCTTCTGCAATCGAAACATGGGAACGCGGTCTCAATCGGGATACTGTATATAATTATAGCTCAGAAACTAAACCTGCCCATTAAAGGCGTTGATCTGACAGGGAATTTTATCGCCTGTTTTACTCATGTACCATCTGATTTCAAGGACGATTATAAACCTACCAGCGAGGTTAAGTTTTATATTAACCCGTTTGCCATGGGAGCGGTTTTTACACGGAAAGAAATACTCTTATACCTTGAAAAATCCGGTATCGTACCCTCTTTAAATTGTTTTAAGCCTGCTGATAATATCACAGTACTTAAACGCTGGTGCTACGACCTGATGAAGGCGTACATCGACAGTGGGATGAAAGAAAAGGCTGTGGAACTGAAGAAATTTATCAGGATACTGGGGAAGTAGTGAAAAGTGAAAAGTGAATAGTGAATAGACTTACACGGTCAAAAAAACGCGCTAATTGGAACTAACAAGTAGAATGCGGAAATTTGTAGCGCTCTTTAGCAAGTAAGCCAATCACACATTGAAGGGAAATACCTCGTTGAATAGACTGGTTCT
>CAIRMR010000141.1 GCA_903879715.1 uncultured Bacteroidales bacterium | reverse complement strand
TCATAATGTGTTACGATTTGATTTATGATATTGATAAACAGTATATTATGTTTCATTTTTTTGATGTTTAAAAACCTCTTGAATTTCTTTGTTTTGGCAACAAAAAGCTTGTTGCGTAACCTCTTTATTAGCTTTTAGGAAAAAGTGTCTTGCAGAAGAGCGCAATGATGTGCAGCACTGTGCAAGGGTTTTATTAAAACCTCAAATACATTAGGGTACTTGGACTAATCTGATATAGCAATTCCATTTGGTAATTAGGTAAGCCAATCTAAAATATGAGTGTGTTTTAAGGAATCAACCATATAGACAACCACATTTAACTTATTTTATCGTAGATGTCTAGATTATTATCTGATTACAATCTAGTTGTGTTCTCTCCTACCTTAACTCTTTATATTATAGCATCGACGAAATTCGAATGTCCATTTATTTAAACATAGCACTTTGTATCCGCTTGAGTCGACAACTCTATATTCAGCAATACTTTTACAACCATTTTCATCGTATCTCCTTTTGCATAATTCAAAAACTTCAGCTTTAGTCAATTTAGTCCATAATAAATTCAATCGTTTAATCCCACACACTTGATAGAACTCATCAAGCCAACCATTTCTTACTAAATAATTGTATCCAGACATATCAATTTTTAAGTAATCTGGCATTGTTTTACATCCATTTTCAACAAAATTCCTTTTACACAATTCAAGAAGTTCCAATTTGGATAAACAAGCTCGTCTAATTACTACTCGTTTTTTTAGATTACATAATTGCTGAAATTCATCATGCCAATATTTTGTTTTTAAATATGCATATCCAGATGCATCAACTTTTTCATAATCAGCAATAGATTTACAGCCATTTTCAATAAAAATTTTTCTACATTCAGCAAGAATTTCTTCTTTGGATAAATGAGCCCGTTTAATTGTTATTCGTTGTTTTAGACCACATACCTGATAAAATTCACTAATCCATTTCTTTCTATGTAAATATAAATATCCAGATGCATCTGTTTTTTTGTAATCTGTCATTGATTTACATTTACTCCTAAAATAATTGTTTTTACACTTATCAAGAATAGCTTTTTTAGATAAGTTTGCCCGACTAGTTTCCAAATGCTCAATATTACAGATCCGATAAAATTCATTAAGCCAATTATTCTGATCTATATATATATACCCGGCTGAATCTATTTTTTTATAATCTGCCGATGATTTGCAGTTACATTCGAAATAAATATTTCTGCACCATTCTAACGCCTCATCTTTAGGTAGGGTTTTGATTGAAAAAACATTTTTCGAAACTTCCCTAAGGGTAATATAGACATATGAATTGAGAATATTATTATTTGTATCATTAGTATATTTTTTAAATAAATTAAATGCAGGTAATCCCAAAAATTCGATAGGTTTGAAATTAGAGCGATTATTTCTAAAATTTCTGTTCTTTTTATTTTTTTCGGTTTGATTAGCCGTAAATTTAATAATTTGTTTAGTGACAGGAATTTTCATATCAAGAAAATCCTTTCCATTAAATTTTGTAAAGTACTCCTGATTTGTCATGCACAATACTGCTGTCATTACATATTTAAAATGGTCAACTAATTCAACCGGACACACTTTGAAGAATAACTTTTGTTCATTTGTTGGTGAAATCCTCACTACTCTACATAAGAGCTGAAGAATATTATTAATATTCTGGCTACAGGACATGTCAATTACATTTATCAAGGAAGGGTAGTTAAATCCAAGGATACCTCTCCTTACAACAATTAAGATCAAACAGTCCTTCTCTTTCTTGAACCTTTCAATTTCATTAGAATCTGAATCCGTTAATGAAGTACTTAAAGCAAAATTGATGTTTTCATTTTTGAAAAATGAAGACGCATCTATTGCCTGTCTTTGACTTTTACAAACCAACATTGTTTTGGATAATGTTTTCAACGCATTCTCCCAATTAGCATTCACTTCTATTTTCTTACATATTTCTTTAAGTACTAGGCTTAAGGTTGAATTAGTGTCTTCTTCTTTAATAATCACATCATTTTTCAATTCATTATAAGCGTTATAATCACTCAATTTAAAGTCGTATGTTGATCCTGCTATTTCTATAATTGGATCACATACCATCCCATTTTCATTTAAGACTTCAAGAGAAACAGGAATGATATTTTTGTACCCATTAGCTATAAATGGACTTGGTGTACCAGTTAACAGTAATTGATGATTCGGACTAACTTGTTTAATAATTGATTTTACCATTTCTGCAAAGTAAAACTGGTGTGCCTCATCGACAACTATCAAGTCAAAATGTGGCAAGAGTGATTTTAATATACTTTGAGGCAAAGAAATAATAACTTGCTTATTAGAAGTCACAATATCATTCGATTTAATTTGTGGCATCTCAAGAGCAGGGTCAATACTACTTACAACCATTGACCAACTAAAGTTCGGTTTAGCATCGTCAATATCCTTTGCGTACTGTGAACGAAGTACAGTCTGTCCATGAGTTAGAACCAAAACTTTATGTTTGGGATTGTCAAAACAATACTTTTCGATAGCTGCTATAGACATCAACGTTTTTCCTCCACCGGGTGAGACTGCAAGAACTATTGGTTCTCCATTAAAAATCAACTTATTGCTTAGTATATCTTGTTGATATTCTACTATTTTAAGGTTACGTTGAATGAACCAATTCTTAAAAAAAATGGTTTTGTTATAATTTGAATTCGGATTGTCAATTTCTAAATTTACGTTTCTCATTGATTTAAAGTTTTAAGGTTAAAGATTTAAAGTGAATAAAATTCATTTGAGACCAGCATAGAATAACTGCTTTTTAACAAGTAAATCGCTGACATGTAGTCACTTTCATCATGATTAGCTTATGATCGTATACTCACAGTTATTCCATGCTCCTATTATGCTAGGGCTCTGACTCTTTTCGAGAAAAGGGGTTATAATTATGCGGCCTTTTGGTAGAACGGGGTCATCATTCTGGACTCATAATCGAAGCCATAAGAATCCCAACCCAATAAAGGTTCAGTGAAAATACTGAGTTTGGCAACGTTGTCATCAAACATTGCATTTATGGAATCCTCAACTGCATCAGCAGCTATAATACTATTCGAAGGACGATTTACAACATAGGTTTGTGGAACACCACCCAGATTAAGTTCACAAATCAAAAGAACTTCATGATTCTGTTCAGTATATTTCGCAGAATAGAGAGTGGTTGGATTTGATATACAAATAGAATCAACACATCTGAAACCCCATTCATGGATTATATTCAAAGTATCACCCAAATATTTCGAAGGCGTCTGAATTAACAGCGTACAATATTTGTTGTAAACGATTTCAGCGATATTCATTCTCCGAATTTCAGTAAGGTAAGTATCCGGAATGGTTATCGCATCGGTGAGATTCCATGTGGGGTTTATAAAGACAACCTGGTATTTGTTAGATTCATCGATGTGAAACTTGGACTTTATTACCATTTTAGGTTTCACCAGAGGAATTACTGTTGATTCTGGCTTCTCCCCAAGCAAGGAAAAGATGTCAATAGGAGCTTCATCTTGACATTTAGTTTCAGGTTCTTTTTTAGTGTTTTTATTCTTACCTTTTATAGTTTCAAAAACACTGTTGATTGAAATTTCACCAGCACGGAGTAAAACCAACCTTTCATCATCTTGTTCCAGGGCATTCTTTATGAACTGTACTCTCCTCAAAGTATCATGGCTGGCATTTATCATATCGGCTAACTCAACCATTGTGTCAACCTTTTTGGTTACTTTGATACCTTTCCCACCATTGCGCATATTCTCTTTCCCTTCACTGGTCAGAATATTTTTGTGTTCAAGTATCACTTCGCAACTCTGAAATTTTGTGAGATAGTTGCTATATAAAATACCTTTCACGATGAAGCGGATAACATCGTCTTTAGATTCAAAGTAGCGGAGAGTGATGTTGACAGGTAATCCATGTTTAAGAGCCATTTGATATTCAAAAAGGCCCTTTACGAGGATGTATTTTACAGGATCATTACCTTTTACCCAGACATCCAAAGGCATGTGGATACCATTTTGAATAATGTCCTGTTCATAACTGTTTTGGACTTTGAGTGGTAATCCAGGGACTATGTCTGGAAATCCAATTTCGATCTTTCCCTCGAAGGGAGTTCCATCACACGTAGTGACGGTGTTTACTGATGCTTTTGTTTCTGTCATAGATAGCTTCCTTTCTTGATTAATGGTTTATAATTTATTTCTCGTACACAAATACTGGTTCAAATTTCTTAAGCTTTATTTCCTTTGTTTTAATGTTAGGCACGGATGTTACATTTACGCAATTTTTATTGGGTACACCAGATAGCAACATTTTATATGTGACCACTTCTTTCATACCATGTTCTTTGAGAAGTCTTACCGATTCTGTTTCTGAAGGAAAAAGTTTACTTCCTTTTTTAGTATTAGCGATATTCAGATAGAACCGGCCTTTAGGTTGTAATAATTCGTAGACATTCTTTATCATACCGGAGAGAAAGTTTTGAACCCAACTTGGATAATCATTCCGATACTTCACACAGGACTGGCTTGGATCTTTTGAGTATTGTTCCTGATCGAAGTAAGGCGGTGAGGTCAAAGCGACATTAGCTCCGGATACATTCAAGTCACTCAGAACGCCTTTGCAGTAAGACAGGAATTCAGGGGTTTCACAACCAAGTGTTTGCTTATGGAAATGGAAGTAGTCCAAAGAGTGTTTTGGTTCAACCAGACTGAACCAGTCATTCACAATAGCTGCAAATCTTTCATGTACATCTTTATTGGGATCGGTGGTCAGGTAAGTAATATGTAGTTTCCTTCCGTACCTACTCTGATAATCGTTTCGTAGTTTATGAAAAGAACATAATATTCCCGCCAACCTGCCGGCCCAACCGGAACATTCGTCTAGGACAACAAAATTGTCGTTTTCAATCCCATTGTTTAGCTTGATGGTGTTGTAGTATGATTCCATCACAATGTATTGTGCAACAAGTGAAGGAAAGTTAACTACCGGATGCGATTCACTTCCCATTCGAATCATTTGAGAGAAAACACTGTAAAAAGAGCTATCTGTTTTCTCAACTTTATAAAAACCAGGTTTTAATATCTTTTTCTCATAACCGTTTAGAAACCGATCTTTGTCCCTGAGACAGTCAAGCACACTACCTTTTGTAGTTGGAACATCCAACATTTCAGGGAAGTATTGATTCACTCCACTATCAAGGGATGAAAAGTCCCAAAGGATAATCTTATTATTATTGGCATCTTTAATCAAGATATCTTTCCATTTTTTGCTCCGAAGATTTTTAAAATCTTCTAATATTTTTTTATCTGATTTCCGGCCTCCTCCAGTGGGGATTCTTTTCGAATTCCAGAACTCAAGGTACATGGTACGTTTGTTCTCGATAATTTCTCTCAACCGATTATCCTGAGGTAATGATAAAAGCGAGAAGTTTTCATCATTGGATTCAGCTTTCAATTGGTCATATAAAGCCTTTTCCATTTGATAATCTGCTAATGTAAATCCATCGACATCGATGCCGTTGTAAACCGTTCTGAGAGGTTTGGGTTTTTGAATCTTTTTGGGTTTTCTTTTCTTTGGTTGTTTCTTTTTCATATTGCGTTGGTTAATAATTAATTTGGTTACAAAAAGACATGAGGGTGGCCGTTTTCAGTAGCCAGAGAACTGACAACTAAATTTTATTGCACTGATTTACAGTGTTATAAAAGAAGGTTTAGGCCGAAGTAATCAGATAGGATCTGACTGGGAAGATGTCAATAAATGAATAGGAAATAGAAGCATTATCGTGCATGCAAGATACAGTCATACTGGAACGATAATTTGGGGAGATGTCAAAATGTTTAGAGGTTTCGTCAATGTTATTGGAATTATATACAATGACCATTTGGGAGTGAGGGGCGGGCTCTGAAATCATTAAAGGGGTTTCAGAATTTTTGTGAATAACTGTAAGTGTAGGTTTCCGGTTTAATGTGAATACCTTATAAGAGCTTCCTGAGAAAAAATGGTTAAACTGATCGAATGTCAATTCAACAGCTAAACAATCTTCCGAATTGATAATTATTTTGGTAAATGAAAATTTCCCATATTTAATATCCGGATGACCTTTGTATTCGGTTTCACCTAAAAGTCTACGAATAACATATTTTGGGGAAAAAATTTCGAGCTGCAAAATAGACAAACGAACATATTTCACCGAACTCTTTGATTCGTTAAAAGCAGTAAAAAGTTTCTTCTGATTATTTGCTACCATATCGTCGGTTTTAGAAGATTAATATTTTTGAGATTTAACGCTACAAAGATATAACAATAATTGACAAAATATTTTGTATATATCTGTTATACAGTTATATATAAATTTAAAAAAGAATATAATCCTGTATAATCTTGTACAATCTAGTACAAAAGAGTGTATATTTTGGAAACTTTTATACTAAATAAAGTTTAAAAAATCTTCAGTTTGAAACGAAAAAAGAATATTTAGTTCACTGAAATTATCAGAAAGTTGTAAGTTTTAAGAAAAAATGGAAGATCGCAAGGCAAATAATGCCTTATTCCTGTCTAAAATTATACTTTAAAAATAAGAAAATGAATAAAATGAAGACTTCTTATTATTGAGATCTTTCTGCATACCGGATGATTTCCGCTTTAATAAAACTACGTTTAGCTTTTGGTTTATCAGGGATAGGATTAATTTTATGTTCCTTTATTAATGCCTCAACAGTCCCTTTTGATCTGCCAAGAATAGACATAACTTCTTTGAAATCACACAAGGTTCTATCATATCTTACTTTCTGTGAAGACTCATCCAAAGTTATTGCTTGTGAGTTAAAATTATTTTTTCTATTTTGAAGTAATTTATTTATTAAATGGAAACGAATGGTAATTCGATTATTAACATCAATAGGAAGATTATCTAAACAATCTTCAAGTACCTTATGTGGGTATGTGTTTATAAGTAAAAGAGCTGAAACTGGATTTATAGTTTCACTCCTATTTTTTATTTCTTCAAGAGCTTTAATATACGCCTCGTTATCAATCTGTTTCATTGCAAATAGGGATTAAATGGATTAGAAATCATATTTTTCTATATAGATACCTAATATTAATTAGATATTTGAATTTCCTTTTGAATATT
>CAIRMR010000140.1 GCA_903879715.1 uncultured Bacteroidales bacterium | reverse complement strand
TACTACAAAAGGTTCGCTTGTGAATGCAAATGAAGAAGTTTATAGGAAAGCCGTATGCGGGAAAACCGCACGTACGGTTTGACGAGGGGGCAGGGAAGGTGCTTTTATCCTTCCCGCTCTACTCTACTGTAATCTGTGGCAAATATATGTTTGTCAA
This sequence comes from uncultured Bacteroidales bacterium, assembly GCA_903879715.1. Lineage (GTDB taxonomy): Bacteria > Bacteroidota > Bacteroidia > Bacteroidales > UBA4417 > UBA4417. The sequence goes on along the minus strand of CAIRMR010000140.1, from coordinate 14,106 downwards.
TGTTTAAATGAACTGATTAGTTACTGAAATTTATATCAGGGTAATGGTTTCAATGATTATCCTTACCGGTTTTTTTGCATCCGGTAAGCTTTTTTCCCGCCATACAAGCCGGCAAGCCCTAATAACAGCAACGTTCCACTACCTACCGGCGCCCCGGCTCCGGCACCAATGCGACCGCCGGTTACTGCTGTGCCGGTGTTGTCCTCCCCGGCATGTGGTTGCGCGTTAAGACTGAGAACTGTTGATACCACAAGGAATGCAGTTAGGAAACTATATTGAAGTACTCGTTTCATATTTTTTGATTTAAAATGTTTTGAATCCGTTTTTTTAACTCCACTATTGCAGAACAACCAATTTGCGTGTAAGACTGGTTTTTCCGGTAACTACTTTCACCATGTATACACCTGTGGAGGCCACGCTCATACTGGTTTCGCCTGATGTAAGAATTGAAGTTGCAATAAGCTGTCCGGAGGTTGAATACACGAAAACTTTACCGCTGTTAGTTCCTTCGCAGGATACACGGATAATGCCATTTTTTGCGTTGATACTAATTCCTGAAGCTTCAGGTAAATTTCTACCTGTAACTGTGGCAAAACTCAATCTGAAGCGGTTTTCGGCATCGCCGGGCGAGGCGGTAAATGAGTAATCCGGATTCAGGCGGAGATCCTGTGAAGTACCCAGTTTAAGGTCATCAAAGCTGATGGGCATTGACGGATCAAAACTGTTAATGCCTTCTACCTGGATGGTGTAGGTGGTGGTGGCACCTACTTTCAGACCAAGGGCAACATCCTGATTGCTTACTGTGGATGGCAATGTGTTGATCGCTGCTTTTTCGCCGGGCAGCATGGAATACAGCTGAGGCGCTTCATCAAGGCCTGCCAGTTTATACGCATCGAACGACTGATCGAAGTTTTCAGTGGCATTATCGTTGAATAGTACAAAAGTTTTATCAGAATATCCGTTCCCTGATATGAAAAGCGTTAGCATCTGAGGCACGGTGTTACTGCTTTTATAAAAAGTACCGCCATGCACTTTTGCATTATTTGCAAGGGTAAGCGTATTGTCAGCACTGGCTGTCTTTACAAAGAAACCCTGCATTGTGGCAATTATTCCAGGGGCAATGCTTCCCGGCCCGATGGTGAGAGGTATATAATTTCCGGAAATTCCTTCGTCCCATACATATGCAGTGGCATTCATTCCTGCAGGAACAGGCAACAAAGCCGTATTGATACCGCAGGGATACGGATTCCCGATCAGATTCCATCCTCCGCCATAACCCGGAGCACCGGCGGTAATGGCAAGATTGGTATAAGAAGCAGGGCTTGCTTTCAGCGTACCAGGGAAAGCAAGTTCCGGGGAGCCATTTGCAAAATTGACAGAATAACCGTTGGCAGATTCCACATTTGCGCCGGTAAGCAATCGTTCCCATTCACCTGTAGGTTCGTTGTATTTGTCAACATAAGCCCCGCTGAAGCAGGATGAGGCATTGGCAACAAGCGGTTCGTTGATGGGTGAGATGAAGAGGTGAAATTTATCGTCACCTGCCACTGCGCATTTCACAGTTGCAGCTGCATCAGAGTTATTCTGGATAAGCGAGCCACCGGAGTGAATCAAAAGCCCCGCTGTGCCTGCGCTGTTGGTAAGGGTTCCACTAACGGTAAGGGCTTTGCCTGAGGCAATTGTTAACACTGCACCCGACTGAATGGTAAGATTATTACAAACAGCAGGGGTACCCAGGGCTTCATTTGCAATTGGATCGTTGGCAACATCAGGGATGGTAACATGATCTGAATTTGTGGGTACAGAGCCGGTACTCCAGTTGGTTGAAGTATTCCAGTTGGCTGAAGTGGTGCCCGTCCAGGCAATAACAAGTGGCTCTGTCAGTCCTTCGAGATTTGGATATCCGCCATTGTATGTCGATTTTAGCGACCATACCGGTGTAGCGAAATCCCACCCGGTAAAGGTGCCCTGCGTTTTCATTTCGGTAGTGGTTTTAGATGTTCCACCTATATAACCATAAGTAGTTCCTGTGATGTCTTTATCCCAGAAAGAATTGGTAATCAATATATTGGAGCCGGCATAGCCACTTTGCCCGTACAAGCCGCCCTTTTCTCCGCCAGCAGACACTGTAAGCGTGTTGGCCGCATAACAATTGGCAAGCGTAAAGCCCATGGTTGGATCTATAGGAGCAGATCCACCTAAAGGAGTAGAATTCATATCCAGTCCGCCAACAAAACCGCCAATTTTGTAGCCCGATACCGAACCTATAGCATAGCAATCGGTAAAACTGCTGCTGCCTTCTACCAAACCCACGAAGCCTCCCAGATGAGTATTGACTGCCGCGCCATATAAAGGATTTCCTGTAAGTACAATGTCAGCTCCGCAGCGAGTGAAGGTGTTGTTCCCCGATACACCCACTAAACCGCCGCCTATTAATAAACTTGTTAAATTGCCCGATACAAAGCAATTATCAATAATAGTGTTTACGGCAAAGCCCGCCAAACCGCCAATACCATAGAATGCGCTAAGGTTAAGATTGGTAAGTTTAATATTCTTCAGGCTGGCTCCTATCACAACTTTAAAGAAACCAACTTTCATATCGTTAGTTGCCATTCCATCGTAAGTAAAATGATCAATTGTAAAATTTTGACCGTTGTAGTATCCTGTAAAATTATTGTCGCTATCCCCTATGGGTATGAGTGCGACCCCGGCAGCATCAATATCGGCTGTCTGAATAAAGTGTTTGCTCCAATGCGCCGGAAATATATCCAGCACTTGCAGGTCATTAATATTGGCAATCTGATAAGGGGAAGCCTGTGTACCATTTCCGCCGCTGTAAGATGGTCCGAAGATATCTAAAATCGGATAATCCCCAACACTCATGTTCCATGGATAACTAAAATTCCAGTTGGTATAGGTGCTTTGGGTTAGCATTTCGGCTGTGGTTTTGCCCACAACCCCTATACCACCACTGCTGGCAGCCTGACCGGAAGTTTGTGTATCCCAGTAACAATCTTCAAACACGTACGGGCTTTCAATCCAATATATGCCGTTACCAATAAAACCTCCGGCATAACTGCTGGTACCAACGAGCGTTACAGCGCCCTTAGCATACGACTTTTTAACGATAACATTATATTGGCTTTGACCAATCAATCCCCCGATACAATTACCTGTAGTACCACTAACACTTCCCTGCGCGTAGCAATTCTGTAGCGTTGCAGCAGTCATTTCTCCGATTAAACCGCCGGCTTTGGAACCTGCCCCATCTGCCGTTGTCTGCACCGAAGCCGATGAGTAACAAAGCTCAACCAACCCATTGCCCAGCCATCCGATAAGACCACCGGCAGAAACTCCTTTAACGTTACCACTGGTATAACAGTTATTCACAGTTGAATTGGTAAAGCCTGTAAGAATGCCCGCGTAAGTCCCGCCGGTAATATCAGCATTCAGCACTCCTAAATTTTTAACGGTGCCATCAATGCTTCCAAACAGCCCGGAATTGAGTAATCCTGGCCGGTTGATATACAGGTTGGAGATAGTTTTTCCATTGCCGTCGTAAGTCCCTTGAAATGTTAATTCATTCAAAGTTCCTATGGGTGAAAAACCATAGTAACCTCCAAGTCCATCAGAATTCCAGGTGCTGGTGGCAGCTGCGTCAATATCTGCCGTTTGTATAAAATACTTAAAGTTTCCCCATTGGGCCTGATGTGATGATAACCAGCAAAGGTTGGCAAGCGTGGCTATCTGGTAAGGATTAGCTGCAGTACCATCACCTGAAGTCGGAGGTGTGCTCTCAGGAAAAACGCCCTTGTAAATACGACCGTTCGAAGTTTGAACACCCGTATTCATATTCATAGTATAGTCCTTGGTAAGCGCCAGAATTGTATTGCCATCGCTGGATACAGATACACCTGAGCCTTCAAAATTCACTGGATAGGATACAGGGATGGGATGATTGTTCCAGCTTGCCCCGGCATTGGTGGAATAAAAGATCTTGTCTTCAGCCATTGAAACTATTGCCAGTGTTTGTCCATCCGACGAACAGGATATGGCCGCGAGATTAGTAGATGTATTTCCGACAGCCATATTGGTCCAGGTTAATAAACCATCGGTTGATTTTACAGGATTTACATTATTCAAAGTAACCACATAGGCGATTTGGCCATCGTACGAGAAATCAGCTGACCACCAGAGTGTTTGGTTGGCATAACCGGGGGAAGTTGACCAGGTAGCCCCTGCGTCGTGAGATACAAAAACATTGTAGGCGTTATATATTCCGGCAAGAAAAGTGTTTCCGTCGCCCGAAACGGCCACAATACTCCAAATCTTAGTATTGTTTCCCGCAGGCTGCAATTCAGTCCAGGTGACTCCGTTATTAGATGATCTGTATAGGCGCCCCCCAAGGTTAGCTGCAAGCAATGTCAGCCCATTGTCGGACATGGCAATCCGCCAGTAGCCGTCAACGTTGCCCGCAGGTAGGATTTCAATCCAGCTTACCCCATAATCGGATGATGAATAAATCCTTCCACCGTTTTCGGCTGCACTCATATAGCGTCCGTCGGACGACATAACCACGTCCTGCCAGTTTTTCGTAACGTTGGGTGTCGGACCAGCATTTGTCCAGCTACTGCCGCCATCGGTACTTAATTTTAATAAGCCTCCATTCTGAGAAGCTTCTCTGCCGGGAACTGCCAGGATTCTCGCGCCATCCTCTGACATGGCAGTCGACACCCAATAATTAGCCTCCGGCTGAATTTCGCTCCAGGTCTGGCCCAAAGCTACAGGTCTAAAATCAAGTATTGCCAGTAATACAAGAAGAGCCGGCAGAATATTTTTAATGTTGAATTTAATCATGATTTATTTTTTTGATAATACCCGGCAAAGGAAAAGCCTATAAAGCATTCAGGCAAATACTTGTTGTTCCAAAAGTGGCAAAACGGCTTGCCATTTTTGTAAGTTTGCAGCATTAGCAGTGGCTGTGGGATGTTGAATGATGTTAGATCCAGGATGTAGGATATTGAAAATTACACAGTGTCGCCTGAAATAAGTTTACACTTTTTATTTTACCAAAACTTAATTGACAAAGAAACAGGCCGGTATTGATGATCCGGAATTAGTTTTGCTTCAAACTAAAGATGATCTGAATCACGCAAAAAGGACCCAAATTCCAAGCACCTAACTCCAATCAGTAAAATCCAAGTCCCAAATTCCAAGTCCTAAATTCCAAGTCCTAAAACCAAAATTTTATAAACCAAGACTTGTTATTCATCTCAGCCTGGGATAAGGGATCCGGGATCTCTGGAATTTGGGTCTTGAAATTTGGGATTTGGGTCTTTTTTAAAGCGGAAATTTATACCGCTTGCCGTAAAGCCAGTGATCATCTCCACCAACTATGATATACTATTTTTTCTGTAATAATTCGGCAGCACCCCGGTAACCTGCTGAAAGGCCCTGTAAAAGCTTGGCCCGCTGCCGAAGCCTGAATCGGCCGCAATAGCCGACATTTTGTAATTGCTGTATTCGGCACTCTCGGTGAGCATGATAGCATGCTCAACCCTGTATGTATTGGTAAAAGAAACAAAGCTCGATTCGTTGTATTGACTTAATAAGGAGGCAATGACTTTTCGCGTGGTGTTAAGGGTTTCGGCAACATCCTCTACCCGAAGGCGGGGATTCAGGTAAGGCTTTTCGGTAGTGTAATAATGAAGCAATTGTTTTAAAAGCACCTGGCTTTCCTGTGCCTGTGTGTCATCAGCAATAGCAGTTGTATTGCTCATAATGGCTTCAGCCTGTTTATTGCGCTGGGTGCGTTCCTCCTGGTAAAGTTTTATAAGTTTATCATACGCTTCGCCACGGTCCCTGGCAAGCCGCGTATTCCGTTTCAGCATCAGGCCCAGCAGCACTAAAGCCAGTACTACCACAGCAATGATAATTTCGCTTAAAAGCAGTTTGTTTTCTTTATTCTTCAGGATAGTGCCCAGGTAAGCGTTCTCAATTTCTTTTTTTTCGGCTTCCTGGTAGTGGGCAATATAAGCAATAGCAGCTTGTTTATCGATGTGCATCACCGAATCTCTCTGCTCCATTACCTTATTCGACAGCAGGGTATATTCTGTCATTTTCCCCTGTGCCTTGTACGATCGGAGCAGTGTTTTGCTAAAAGTCGGAATCAGTGAGTGCAGCCCGAGGGAATCAGCCAGTTTTATCGACCTCTTAAGATAAAAATCAGCATTGGGAAAATCGCGGGTAAGAATATATATTTCGCCGAATGCATGGTACACCCGGGCTATTCCTCCTTGCAACCGGTTTTGCCGGCAAAGCACAAGTACAGTATTAAATTCCTGCAAGGCCATTGGAAAGTCCCTCTTATCGTAATACAGATTGGCAATATTAAACCGGGTTATAACATTATTCATCGGAGAGGACTCCCTGTTCAATGCCAGTGCTTTCCGGTAATAAAACAAGGCGCTGTCGGGCCTGGCTTTACGCAGCATAATGCCAAGGTTATTATACGTTACAAACAGGCTGGCAGTATCCTGCACCTGTTCAATTTTTTTTAATCCGGCCCTGCTGTAGCGCACGGCTTCATCCATATTGCCCAGCAGTTTATAGTTGGCCCCGATATTCATGCTTTCGATCCCGAGAGCTTTAACATCTCCAAGTTGTTCAAAAATATCATATGCCTTCAACAGGTATTCGTGCGCCTTGATGTAGTTGCCCATATCGCTGTACAGGTTGCCATACAGGTCGCAGGCTTTGCCGAAACTGTATTTATCCCCCAGTAATTCAAAAAGGTGCAATGCCTCCAGGGCATATTTTTCGGCGAGGGTGGATTGTTCCTGGTTACGAAGAAAAAGTCCCAACCGGAGGCTCGACTTTGCAATATATGAGCTGTCGGATGCCTTAATGGCGATGTAGCGGGCTTTTAGCAATACGGGTGTTACCGAATCGGTGAGTCCCAGGTTAATAAATGCATCGGATTTAAGGAGAAGTGCCGGTATCAGGGATGTGTCGCTCAGCTTAGCTCCGTATGCCAGTGCCAGAGCTGAATCAGCGTAGATAATTGTGCTGTCTGGATTTCTGACCGTAAAATATCCGGCTTTACTGAGCAACAGGGTGTAGGAATTGTAAGTAGTACTGTGTGGATTCAACCATGAATTCTGATTGTTGCAGGCTGTTATCTGAAAAAATAAAACGAATAGCAGGCATATATATTTATAATTCATGTGCGGGCGGCATTGAGAGCAAAACGAGTAAAATTCTGGCAGCATCAAAAGTAAGAAATAATATGGCTGACAGTATATGTTTTTAACTCAGATTCAGCATTAAAAAATACTGACCCGATAAAGCAGGCCGGATCACAGTTTTACAGAACATTGAAAAATTCACTAAATCTGGGACTAATCAAACTATACTCAGGATGGGATTTCAAAAATGCGGGGAATTACCCTATTTCCAGTATAAATCCTTATACTGCTCTTTTATCGCCTCCTGGTTGTTAATCTGGATTTACGATGCGTCAGCCCGATAGCTTTCGGATTAATATTCCTTGGGTAAAAACACAATGGTTTTTTATCCGGGGATCATGCTGATTCCGGTAAACCGGGTAATTACATCACGAATTTGTTCGAGTGTGAAAGGTTTTTCAATATATTCAATCATGCCTGCGTTGGTGCATTCAATTCCATTTTGAGCTTCTGAGTGAGCTGAAATTGCTATAACCGGTATTTTTGTATTTAAAATTTTGATTTGTTTTGTGGCCTCAATTCCATCGGGAACCAGCTTTTTCAGATCCATAAAGATAATATCAAAATCACCGTTCTTACATGCTTCCACTGCAAGTTGGCCGTTTTTTTACAAGTACATACTCCCAACCGGCCTTGTGCATGAATATTTTTATCAGGTATTGATTCATCACATCGTCTTCGGCGAAAGGGATTTTTCTATTTTATTATATTTTTTTCACGGGTCATTACTTGTCCCGATTTATCGGGATGGTACTCGTTATCAAAAATCAATCCTCTGTGAGCCAAATTATTGGCATGGCTCGTTTCAATGAAAGTTTAATTTTGCTTTTCGGAATTCAGATTGAGTATGAATTAATGTCAACATTCCCAAATTAAGCGGAAAAACACAGTTACCCGGAAAAACCGGATAACTATGCTGTAAGCCAGTTCTGGAAAGATTCTGCGATTATGTCTCCAGGCCTTTTCGCACCCGGTAAACTTTTTTCCCACCATACAAACCGGCAAGCCCGAGTAAAAGTAAAGTGCCACTGCCAACCGGTGCCCCGGCGCCGCCACCGATGCGATCGCCGGTAACTGCGCCGGTATTTTGTTCACCGGCATGAGGTTGCGCGTTAAGACTTAGAACCGTTGAAAAGACAAGGAACGCGGTAAGGAAACTATATTGAAGTACTCGTTTCATATTTTCTGATTTAAAATGTTTTTGATTCCGTTTTTTAATTCCGCTATGGCATAACAACCAATTTCCGGGTAAGACTGGTTTTGCCGGTTACTACTTTCACCATATAAACACCTTTGGAAGCCACACGCAAAGTTGCTTCGCCTGATGTGAGAATTGAAGTTGCAAGAAGCTGTCCGGCAGTTGAATACACGTACACTTTACCACTGTTAGTTCCTTCGCAGGATACACGGATAATGCCATTTTTTGCGTTGATACTAATTCCTGAAGCTTCAGGTAAATTTCTACCTGTAACTGTGGCAAAACTCAGTCTGAAGCGGTTTTCGGCATCGCTGGGCGAGGCTGTAAATGAGTAATCCGGATTCAGGCGGAGATCAACTGACGAGCCAAGTTTCAAGTCATCAAGACTGATAGGCAAGGAAGGATCAAAACTGTTAATGCCTTCTACCTGGATGGTGTAGGTAGCTGTTGTGCCAACTTTCAGGCCAAGCGGAATATACTGGTTTGCCGTAAACGAAGGAAGCGTATTAATTGCTGCTTTTTCGTCAGGCAGAACGGAATATAGCTGGGGAGCCTCATCAAGACCTGACAGTTTATACGCGTCATACTGCTGATCAAAACCCGCGGTAGCCGCAGCAAGGAAACGAACAAAAGTTTCGTCCGAATAACTATTCCCGGTTATCTTCAATTTTATCATATCAGGAGCTATTGCGCTACTCTTCACAAATGTGCCACTATGTGCTTTTGCCGCGTTATCCAGGGTGAGCAGATTTGTTCCGTCGAGGGTCCTGACAAAAAAACTTTGCAGTGATGCAATTGTACCCGGAGTAGCACTGGCAGAACCAAAGGTTATTGTTGAATAATTGCCCGCTGACTCATTCCAAACGTATGCCGCATTATTCAAACTCTCGGGGGCGGTTAGTAATGCCGTATTAATTCCACAGGTGTAAGGATTACCAACCAGGTTCCAGCCGGAACCGTAGCCGGGGGCTGCCGGAGTGAAACTAAGGTTGGTATAGCTTACCGGACTTGTTTTCAGGGTACCGGGGAAAATTAGTTCCGGTGTACCGTTGGCGAAATTAATGGAATAACCGTAATCAGAAACCACGTTATTGCCTGTTACCAAACGTACCCATTCGCCGGCCGATTCCTGGTAACGGTCAACATAAGCACCGTTAAAACAGGATGTGCCATCAGCCACAACGGATTCGTTGATGGGTGACATAAAGAGATGGTATTTGTCGACGCCGGCAATTTCACGTTTCACTGTTGCAGCCACATCGGCGGTATTCTGTATAAGTGAACCACCTGAGTTTATCATCAGACCTGCAGTGCCTGCGCTGTTGGTAAGGGTACCATTAACGGTAAGGGCTTTGCCAGATGCAATAGTTAATACCGCCCCCGACTGAATAGTAAGGTTATTACATACGGCAGGAGTACCCGAAGCTTCATTTACAACAGGATCGTTGGTTACATCGGGGATGGTAACATTATCCGAAGCCGTGGGAGCAGCATTCAAATCCCAGTTGGCGGCGGTGTTCCAGTCGCTGCTTTCGGAGCCGTCCCAGGTGTAGGTTACCACATTCATCCCGCCATCGGTAATCGTCCAGCTATTGGGTGCGCCGGTTAAAACCCCACGTGCTGTGGCTGCTGCACCAGCCGAATATTTGCTGTTGCCGGCACCAAAAACGACATCACTTTCGACAGCATTTGATCCCCAGGAAATTAAGATAGCATCGTAATTGGCGGTGGAAAGTGTTACATCGGCAAACATATCTTCCATGGTTGTCACGGAACTTATATCCCAACCTGCTAAACTCTGGTCGAAGGCAGTAGCTCCCGAAAACATCCACGACATATCTGTTACATTAATTACATCCCAGTCGCTAATATCCTGATTAAACGATGTAGCCCAATCAAACATACTTGACATAGATGTTGCTTTGCCTACATTCCAATTTCCAATGGGCTGATTAAAAGCCTCTGCAGTTTCAAACATACCCGACATATCTGTTGCATTGCTTACAATCCAATTGCCAATGGGCTGATTAAATACCGTTGCAGCACGAAACATAGCCGACAAATCTGTTACACTGCTGACATTCCAATTGCCAATGGGTTGATTAAAAGCCCAGGCTCTATAAAACATGCGGTTCATGGATGTTACCTTGCTTACATTCCAGTTGCCAATGGCCTGATTAAATGCCGATGCCTTTTCAAACATACTTGTCATATCTGTTACACTACTTACATTCCACAAATTAAGATTTGTTATGGATGCTTTGTCATTCAGATAGAAACAATACGACAGATCAGTAACCGTGGCGGGTAGCGAGGCGGGAACAGATGAAAGATTATCAGCATCGGCAAATGCACCTGAAAGGGAAGTTAAACCCAGGCTCCCAAAATCAACTACTTCGGTAAGATACCCTGATCCGTCCCAACCTTTATTATTTCCGGTATTGTAATATCCAAAATGTGTTAAACTTCCGTTAATGCTCACCGTGTAAGTTCCGGCAGTGGCATAAGTATGCCATTGGGTACCTTCGGTGGTGAAGGTTTCGGTAGCTGAGCCATCGCCCCAGTCCACAGTGCAGTTTACGGTTCCAAAAAGCGGCAGGTCAATGCCTCGGTCATCGTCAGTGGTGGTGAATTTGAGTTGCATGGGTTGAGCTAAAGTGCCATCGTACGCGCCCATCGAAGGTGTGGCATCGCGGGTTGCCCCACGCTGGTCGGTGGTAATTTTGTCGTTTTCGGGATTGGCTGTTACCGGCGTAAAAGCCGCTACGGTGTTAGCTAATTTATAATATGAACCATTTGTCCCTTTATAATAATAGCCATCGGTGGCATTGTAATAGGCATAGCCTCCGGTTTGGTATGCCGGCGCTGTGGCCGAAAGCTGCATGGTGGGCGTTGCACCTCCATTGTTGCCCAAACTTCCAAGGTCGCCGGCAGTATAACTGTTGGCTATATTGAGGGCGGAAGCATTTGTTCCCTTCCACGCTGTACCCGTGTTTTTCCATGAATAATAGCCATATGAAAAAGATAACTTTGATGTTCCAAAATCACCACCTGTATTATTTATAAAAATGCTATTTAATGCAAGGCAGAGAGTAGAGCCTGTTGTATTAAAGGCATATACACCTCCACCTCCGGAACCTGCATTGTCGCTAATGGTTGTATTGATTATATTACACTTAGATGTGCTGGCAATATACACACCACCTCCATTAACTGTTGCCACGTTAGCTGTGATCGTGGAATTAATTATTATACTACTAATAGAAATACCATATAGATACACTCCTCCTCCACCACCGTTTGCTGCATTATCAGTAACAGTACACTGGTTCATAATCATTAAGGTACCAGTAGCATATATACCCCCACCACCAGATGCTTTACCATCTCTTATCACACAACGGTTCAGGTTCAGGAAGCCTGCACTTGAATTAACCACACCACCATTAGCTGTTGGTACATTGCCTCCGCGCAGGATAAGGTCGTTCAGCGTTATGGTTTTGCCGCCTACAGAAAACAAGATAGTAAACACCCTGTATGTAGATACGCCGGGAGAGGCAACCTGTATGGTAACGCGGTTGCCGGTGGCAATGTTAATCCCTTCCATTGTAAACGATTTGTCAATGGTGGGCAAGGCGGCACTTAGTGTTACCACGTCGCCCGCGGTGAGGTTAAAGGCAATCACATCGCCTTCAGCGGCTGCGGTGTTTATTGCCCAGCTCAGGCTCCCGGAAGTGGCGCCTGTACCGTCGTCGGTAATCTGGGTTACCGTAATGGTAGTAGCAGCATTAGCTGTAAAAAATGACAGGCAGGCTACTGCAAATAAAGTGATGAGGTTTTTCATAAGTAAACTGTTTAATCAAACAATAAAATCAACCGAAAGTAATTAATGCAAAGTTAGATACGCAAGAGACAAATGGCAAGACTTGCGGGGGTACAAAAAGGGTACAGCGGGGGTACAAATGGGGTACAGGTTTTGGGAAGTGAAAAGTGAAAAGTGAAAAGTGAAGAGTGAAAAGTGAAAAGTGAAGATTGAAGAGTGAAGAGTGAAGAGTGAAAAGTGAAGAGTGAAGAGTGTTGCTTCGCTTCGCTACCAATGACAGATTTTGTAAATCACTGGTTATAAGATACTTTCAAATCAAGTTCATTAGCTAGTTTCATGACAGTTTTTAGTTTTTGAATCATTATTTGTTCTTCATACTTTTTTATTCCTTTTTCAGCATATTCTAGTCCTTTTTGGTTTACCCGCCAATAAAGGATAGCTAATTTTCTTGCCATTGCTTTTATTGCCACACCTGGTCCTTTTCTACCTCTTAGCCTTCGTCCAAAAGCACCAATGGCAATATTTTTACTATTTATAAGTCCTTGTGCAATTGTTCTGAATATTTGACCGGCTGCTGGATTACCTTTTTTCTTTACAGTTCGTTTTCTTTTGCCTGAGTTATTTTGCCCCGGAGAAAGTCCCAGCCAACTTGAAAAATGTTTCTCAGTCGGCCATTTACTCAAATCTCTGCCTACTTCAGATAAGAGTTGTATCCATGTGTAGTCAGTGATACCTGAGATCATAGTGGCATCTTTACTGTCAAAAATGTTTAATAGGTTAGCTCCCATGTTTTCAATTTCAGGTTTATGGTGCCTGATTGGTTTTCTTTTTTTTTATCAATCTGTCCTTGTCCGGAACTACCGATTCTGTTTACAACCTCATTTATCCTGGCATCACATTGTTGTATCTGTAGCAGGTAAAAATTGTATGCAGCGTGAGCTTGTTGCAATGCGAAAATTCCTGCCTGGGTATATCTTCCATCCAATGATTTATAGACAAGTTCCTTTTTTACTTTGAGTACACTTTTGTGGCATAGCCCTACCAATACATCTCTGTTACGCTCACCATTCAGTATTGCTTCAATAATTGCCATTCCACTTTTACCATGTATCTGGCTGAGCACTTCTTTCAACCTGATGTTCATTTGCGTTAATGCTTTCTGCATATGGTTGATATGCATTGAAGATGACCGGATGTGATCTTCCCTTAACCTAAGGTAACTCCTCAACTCTTTTATGTCTGCATCAACTACCAGGCATCTGTTGAGTAAACCGTAGCTATGTAATTCCTGTATCCACTGGCAATCTTTAACGTCCGTTTTCCGACCTGGCACCTGTTTGGTTTGGCGACCATCAACAAGCCAAACATCAATACCTGCTTCTTCCAGAATCTCGTATAAAATCACCCAATAAACACCTGTCGCCTCCATGGCAACTGACTCAACTTTGTGTTCCAGCAGATAATCTCGCAATGCAAGAAAATCCTCTGTAAACGTGAAATGGCTGACTACTGGTTGTCCCTCTACTGCGGTAAAAACCTTTTTAGCCCCAATGTCAATACCTGCTAAATTGTTTCTGATCTTTTCCATGATTTAAAGAGTTAGAAAGATTTATTTAGAAGATCTACACCCAAAAGGGCACTGGACAAAATATCGGCAGGCTACCATTCGGACATTCCTTTAAGGAAGTACCATACATTGTGCCTCAAACTTTTGGAACCACACTCGCAAGCAGGCTCTAAGCACTAAACTGGGGGTCGGCCACACTGTGCAGATCTAGTGTAAAGTTCGGAATTTTCTCTCTGTCATATCATATTGTGCCTATTGTAAAATGGGTTTT
>CAIRMR010000139.1 GCA_903879715.1 uncultured Bacteroidales bacterium | reverse complement strand
TCACCTTGACAAACGCTCAAATGGGAGCTCTCATCAACTTCCAGTTATGTTTAAGGGATTATAGTTTAGGTATTCACAATACTACTTATACAACTACACTGTTGACTAATACATTAGCAGCACTTCCTTCTAAATAATTTTGAATTTGTCATTCTGATAAAGATTGGCGTTACATTTGAAATCATAGTTTCAGAAAACCTCCGGAAAGAATATTCCGGAGGTTTTCTGCTTTTAGCCTAATTTATTTTATCCTAATTGAATGTTAAACTTTGCTTTCTTTATATTTGCTTAAAATTTAAATCTTCTCAAATCATGCTAAGGTTAATAAAACTGATATTTCCGGGTCTTCTTCTGCTTGTTTTTTCTTTTCAAGTTAAAGCGCAAACCGCAAAGGACTCTTTGCCTGAAAAATTCATTTTTACAAAAATAATTGATCTACCCGCTACTTCTGTAAAAGACCAATCTGCTTCGGGAACTTGCTGGAGCTTTGCACTAACACTTCAATAAATAAGGCAACAGAATCAGTTCAAATCCTTTATTGATAAATGTTTCGATAATATCAATTGTATTCTTGGCGCGTTTTAGTTTTAGTCGCAGATTGAAGCTGTTGATGACATCGGCGTAGGTTTTTTAGCCAAAGTCTGATAGATAATTTACAATATGCTCTGCTTGTATCATTTATCGGAAAATAAAATATAATCAGACAATTAATATTAACAATTAAGTTTATATTTACCAATCCAAAAAGCTGAGCAAATTAAATTTTCTTATTAGCAGGATTAAATATAACAGGTTGTTAAAAATCATTTCTCCCTCGCAACTTAGAATAAAATATTTTCCGAAAATTAAATTTCAAGGCTACTTAAATATAAGCTTCCCTGAAGAAATAATTTCAGGCTTAATTTAAATACGTGTCTACTGAAGATATCTTATTTCTACTACTTAAAACACAGAAAGATGAAAAAAAATCTGATACTTTTTGTTTTTTTAATTTTTGCGAGTGCATTCGCATACGGGCAAATGTTATCCCCACAACTTGTGTCTTCTTCCGGCGAAAGCTACAAAAGCGCAAGCTTTCAATTGGACTGGTCAATTGGTGAGTTACAAACCGAAACATATACAAACGGATCTGCCCTCCTTACACAGGGATTTCACCAAAACAATTATATAGTCACCGCTATAGACGAACCTAATGGGATTACATATCAAATCAGCGCTTCCCCAAATCCAACAACTAATTTCATTTATTTAAGAATTGAAAGCCCTAACAATCAACACTTACAGTACCAAATTACTGACTTCCGGGGGGAAGTATTGCAGAATGAGAAAATATCGGATAACAATCAACAAATCAATTTTTCGGATTTTGCATTCGGGTCATATTTTATCTTTGTTCGTCAAAACAACCAATTAGTCAAATCTTTTAAAATAATTAAAAATTAAATGTCATGAAAAGACTTTCCCTTGTATTTCTCGTATTAATGATGTTCGCCTCAGCATTTTCACAAATACCTTTACAATTCAAATATCAAGCCGTATTGCGCGATGCTGGTGGCAATGTTATTGCGAATAAGGCCAAAACAGTAATTATAAATATTTTGCAGGGCAGCATAACAGGCTCAATTGTTTTTGTAGAATCACATAATGTAACCACATCTGCTCTAGGTATTATAAATTTGAACATAGGCAGTAATAATCCTTTTGGGTTTGCATCAATAAACTGGGCTACAAGCTCATACTTTATTAAGATTAATGTTGATGGATTAGATATGGGCACATCACAGCTTTTATCAGTACCGTATGCTTTACATGCAAGAACTGTTGAAATTGACAATGTTGATGATGCTGACCATGATACTACCAACGAATTACAGATACTATCTATTGTAGGAAATCAACTTAGCATAAGTAAAGGAAATACTTTAACCCTGCCAAGTACTACTGATATAGCAAGCCAGGCAACCAGATCAATGGAGTTCGGATTATCAAAACACAATTATGGCACAGCTGCATTTTCAGAATCGGGTAACGTAGGATGTACACCTTGCCATGCATCAGCAGCCTTCCAATATGTTTGTAAAAACAACATATCCTCAGCTTTTATTCCAGATCCATATGGTACAAGCAGATATTTGAACGGTTATATTACAATCGCAACTGCTGCTATTGGTGAAATCACTTGTGTAACTTGTCACAGTAGTCTTTATACTACTGGAGACATTTCAGCTTTAACAACTATTGCCCCGGTTTCAATGACATTCAATGGCGGCGCTCAGACTATTGACCTTCCTGCTAAAGGACATATCAGTAACTTATGTGTAAAATGCCATCAGCCACGTCCGTTCACAAATTCGAATACGAATAAAAATGTGCTTAATTATGACAGTCTGAAAAATTACCCTGCCGTTGTATTTTATAATGCAACACAAGCTAATGGTTTGAACAAAATTAAACCTAGTTACAGAACACATACTCACTACGGAACAGCTGGTGCAGTATACGCTGGTAAAGGTGGTATTGAATTCGGAACCGGTTACACCAATTCACCACACACAACAGTTGCTTCATGCCAGGATTGCCATATGGCTGAACAGACAGGCAGAGCAGGCGGACACACTTTCAATGCTGCAGGAAACTTTGCAGGATGTAATGCTGCCGGTTGCCACATAAATGATCCTATCTCCGCAGCAACTGGCACAAAATACTGGAGACAAACGAGGGATAATGTAAAATCATTACTTAATCAACTTGCAGCAAAACTCACAATTGGTGGCGTTGATATTCTGAACAGAAATGGTGATGCTACAACAAACTTGTGGGCTGGATTAACCACAAATAACTATGATGGATATTTAAACATTTATGATCCTATCAACAATCCATCAGTTCAAACTTACAATACTGGCAGTTTCCAATATATTGGAACACCTCCTTCCACCTGGTCACAGGCTCAGAAAGACTATAACGCAACATTGCCAAAAATCACCTTGACAAACGCTCAAATGGGAGCTCTCATCAACTTCCAGTTATGTTTAAGGGATTATA